>JAFGOL010000106.1 GCA_016926495.1 Oligoflexia bacterium | reverse complement strand
ACCAAAAGGAGTGAAAGTCTCGCTTTTTTTATAATAATACTATCGCTTATTAATTCACATCATTTCTGGAATTTTGCAACTGGCTCTTTATATAATTCCCAGGCCCAGAACAAGCTCTGTTTATAACTCCGGAAGGTCCTTTACAAATTCGGATTATCAAATGGCAATGGAAATACTCGTTCTGGCCGCCAACGGCAAAATCAAGGAAATGAGAAAAAAAATAAAAGCCCTTCCCGGAAAAGATTGCACCAAAAAGACGATGTATGATGCTGATTCAAAATGCTGGTACCTATGGGCAAGGGATGGACGAGGCTACTCTGCGCCTGTTTATGCCGTACAAAATAACCTTGCGGCAACAATGCAGGAGCTGGCAAGGCAAGGTTTTCTTCTTAACCATGTAAACGCCGCGCACGCATTGTACGAGGCTGCCAAAACATCAAACGAACCGATGTCCCAAATACTTCTGGATAACGGGGCAGATAAGGATGCCGCGTTTATGATTGCCGTAAAATCCGGTGATCCCGTTGCCATACAGTACCTTTTAAGCAAGGGCGCGAACGTAAATTATGTAGGCCACGGCGAGAACGCCCTGATGCTTGCCGGAAGGTACGGAAACTTTAACACTGTGACTTACCTTCTGGAAAAAGGGAGCAGCCGGGAAAATATACGCGCCGCGTACCACAGGCTGAAAAACCGGAAATACTGCAAAGCGGCATGGCGTGATTACAATGAAGCACGTTCGGAGATAAAAAAACACCTGTCAAAAAAGTAAAACAATGCTAAAATTTGTTTACTGTTACCGGTGTATGGCGGGGTTTTTATGGGCAGGGAAGATATTATAAAAATACTGGGTAATTACAAAAAAAAATACGCGAAAAAATACGGTATAATCGAGCTTGGTCTTTTCGGCTCGTATGCCAGAAACGAAGCCGGACAAGACAGTGACATAGATATTTGCGTTAAAACAATAGTTCCTGATCCGTTTATTCTTGCGCACATTAAAGAGGATATTGAAAAAATAAGTAATCTTAAAGTTGATGTACTGCGTATAAGGGAGGGCATGAATCCGGTTTTAAAGGAAAGAATAAGCAGGGAAGGAATATATGTTTGACAGGGATCTGGTAAAATCTATATTGGTACAGATTAATGAAGCTATAGATAAAATTAAAAAATGTTCCGAAAAAATTGAAAATGTATCTTCTTTTACTTGACTCATCATCCGGAATGGAAAAACTTGACGGCATCTGTATGCTGCTTATGGCTATTGGAGAAGGTTTTAAGAATATTGACAAAATAACCGGCAGGAAGCTGCTAAAGAAATATCCTGAAGTTGACTGGACAGGTATTAAGGGCTTTCGGGATATTGTTGCGCATCACTATTTTGATATAGATGCGGAACAGGTTTTTTATATTATTACAAACAGGCTGGACAGCCTTGCTGCAACAGTTAAAAAAATGATTTCCGAATTGCAATTACTGCTCCCGCACCGCCTCAGTCATTCCCTGTTCCTTTTTGATCGCCGCTATTTTTTTTAAAAGGCCGGAAATTTCCCTGTCAATGGCCGCTATGTCCTTTATTGACTGGTCAAGCAGGGTATTATTGCCAACTGCCGGCTGCTGGCTTGTTACGAATTTAAGCAGTTTGTTTTTTCTGATCGCAAGTTCGGAAAGCTTTTTTGTTTCGGAGGAGATGTCCGTGTAGTTTTCCTTAAGCATGCGTACCAGGGCCCACATGTCTGCAAGTCCGTACTTTACGGGATGGGTTGCCGTGAAAGACGGCCTTGAGGTTTTTTTGATCATGGATACAAGCACCGCGGGTTTAACCGCGAACCTGTACAGCGCGAAAGCCAAAACCCCGCTGGTATACGAAGCGGCAAGCGAGGTCCCGTCCAGGTATCCGTAAGACGGACCGGGCAGCGTTGTGTATATCTGTTCCCCGGGAGCGACGATGTCAACGGTTTTAACTCCGTAATTTGAACCAAAGGAAACTGTACCATGAACGTTTGAAGCGGCGGTTACTATGGCGCACCTGTCAAGCGTGTATGAAGCGGGATATGTCGGGCTTTTATCAATGTCGGACGAATCGTTGCCCGCGGACAGGGAGAACAGTATTTCCCGCAGGCACGCCCAGCGCATTGCTTTTTCAAGAAAAACGCTTTTTACGTCAAGGCCCAGCGGCATGTTAATAACTACCGCGTTATGAATAACGGCGTACTCTATGGCGCTTACTATATCCGATATTCTGGCCTTTCCGTTGTCGTTAAAAACCGTCAGGGGCATTACCTTTGCGTTTTCCGCGACACCTGCTATGCCCCTGGCATTGTCGTTTTTAGCGCAAATAATTCCGGTTACCGCGGTGCCGTGCCTTCCCCCGCCGTGCCTGTTGTTGTTTTCAGTAAAATTCCACCCGCTTATATCGTCCACAAAACCGTTGTTATCGTCATCAGTGTTATTGGACGGAATTTCAAGCTCGTTTTTCCATACGCACCGCGATATGTCGGGATGCGATATATCAATACCGTCGTCAATAATGGCAACACGGACATACTTTACCACGGGCTTTACGGACCGGGTCTCCCTGACTGCTTCGGGAAAATTTATATCGGTGTCATAGCCGCCGTGTTCCCTGCCCGTACTGTTTAACGCCCATTGCAGGGCATAATGCGGATCACTTGTATGCAGGCCGGCAAAATAGTCAGGTTCCGCGCTTTCCACGTTTTCGACTGCCTTAATACTTTCAACAAGCAGGAAAAGCTCATTAATGTCGTTCACACCGTTTACTTTAAAACGGGCGATATTGGCCGAGCGGAATTGCCTCTTGTCATTGATCAGTGTAAATTTTTCCGACTTAAGTGTTTCCGGTATTTTTTCCTTAAAGCCTATAATAACGGTATCAAGCGGAGCGATTTTAGGCATGTCCGTTTGCGAATATGCAAAAAACAAAGTATATTGTAAAAGTAAAAGCAAAACCGCCATAAGAGAATAAATCATGGATAAAAAAGAATATGTAAAGTCCTTAATTGATAAAATCAATTATCATTCATACAGGTACTATGTACTGGATGATCCGGAAATATCGGATCCCGAATTTGACGGACTTTTTAATGAATTGCTGGAACTTGAAAAACAGCACCCTGATCTGGTTTTACCTTATTCTCCCTCCCGAAAGGTGGGGTACAAGGTGTCAGGGGAATTTAAAAAGGTGGAGCATGCCTCCCAGATGCTGTCGCTTTCCAATATATTCAGCCGCGGGGAACTTGAGGATTTTGACCAAAGGATAAAAAAGCTGCTTGAACGGGATGATGCGGTTGAATACATAGCCGAGCCCAAGCTGGACGGACTTGCCGTATCATTGATATATATAAACGGCATTTATGCCAGGGCCGCTACAAGGGGTGACGGACAGACCGGCGAGGATATTACGGAAAACGTAAGGACCGTAAGGAACATACCGCTAAAGCTGCTGGGAGAAGGTTTTCCCGAAGAGTTTGAAGTCAGGGGCGAAATAGTAATGCCGGTGTCCGAATTTGAACGCCTTAATAAAAAACAGGCTGATCAGGGGCTTAAAACTTTTGCCAACCCGCGCAATGCCGCTGCCGGTTCCGTAAGGCAGCTTGACACTTCTGTTACCGCGGGGCGGCCTCTTTATTTTTACGCCCACAGCTTTTCGCGGTTAAGCATTAAGGGCGTTAAAACTCACAGGGACGCACTGGACATTGTTTCGGAATGGGGAATATGCGTTAACAGCAGCGTTGTGACTTCTGATATCTCCGAGCTTGGGTCCTATTTTGAAAAGCTGACTGAAAAAAGAAGAATAAAGGATGTCAACATAGACGGTGTTGTTATAAAGGTTAACAGCCTGGATTTTCAGGAAAGGCTCGGCAATATAGCCCGTTCTCCCCGCTGGGCAATCGCGTGGAAGCCTCCGTCGCAGACAGCGGAAACGGTTGTTAACGGCATCAGCGTGCAGATAGGGCGCACTGGTGTTTTAACTCCGGTCGCCGAGCTTGAGCCGGTCCGTATTGGCGGTGTTGAAATAAAAAGGGCGACACTGCACAACGCCTCCGACCTTGAAAAAAAGGATGTCAGGGTCGGTGATACCGTTGTCGTTGAAAGGGCCGGCGACGTTATACCGGCTGTTGTCAGGGTTACCGGGGAAAAAACGGGCAGAAGGGCAAAACCCTTTGTATTCCCCGAAAAATGCCCGGAATGCGATAAAAAGGTGATAAGGGACGGCGTGAATTTCAAGTGCGTAAATCCCGTATGTCCTTCAAGGATAAAGGAGAGCATCAGGCACTTCGTGTCTAGGGATGCCATGAACATAGACGGTTTCGGCGTAAAGCTCGTGGAACAGCTTGTGGACAAAAACTTAATAAACTCCTTTGCCGATATTTACAGGCTGAATGAGGCGACGCTTCTGATGCTGGACCGGATGGGCGCGAAAAGCGCCGCGAATATAATGGAGGCTGTCAATAATTCAAAAAAAACAAGCCTTGAAAGGTTTATATACGCGCTGGGTATAGAGCAGGTGGGGCAGGAAGGCGCAAGGGAACTTGCTAAAAAATATAAAAAGATAGACGCTCTTTTTAACGCTGATGAAAGCGAAATTGAGAGTATTGAAGGGTTCGGCCCGAACATTGCCGCCAGCGTGGCGGGATATTTCAGGGAAAAGGCAAACAGGGAGCAGATAAGCGGGCTTTTATCCCTGGGCGTAAATCCCGTGTTCAGGGATACCAGCCTGAGCAGTTCGCTTGAAGGCCTTACTTTTGTGATTACAGGTTCCTTTGAGGATATGCCGCGAAGCGGTATCGCGCGAATTATAGAAGAAAACGGCGGCAAGGTCACGGCCAGCGTTACAAAAAACACCAGCTACCTCCTCCTTGGCAACGAGCCTGGATCAAAATACGAAAAGGCGCGAAAACTGGGAACAAAAATTATCAGTCTTGATGATCTGAATAAGTTGATAGCCGGAAACCCGCAAACCAGGTGATATACATCAAAAAACATTCTCCGGGTGCTGACGCGCAACTTGATATCCACCTACGGTTAAGGCTGAATTAAAACAGCGAATCGCTGATTCGGGTTTGAAGCGGTAATTGAGCGGCTTGCAGGCGGTTTACTGGATAATATAAGGCACCCGGCCCGTAAAAACCAGAAGGTGCTGATTATAAATATAAAGGAGTATGTTTACGCGGTGCCGTACGTCGAAACCGACGCTGAGTATTTTTTAAAAACATTTTATCCGTCAAGAAAGCTAACCAGACTGTAGCTTCGGCTAAAGAATACGTAAAACAAAAAAAGGAGAAAAGGATCACAATAAGGCTTAATGAAAACGATCTGAATATTATAAAAAATATTGCCGCGGAGGAAGGCTTGTCCTATCAGACGTTTATATCAACGATATTGCATAAGGTCGCTAACAACAGGCTTGTTGACAGAAAAATAATAGAGGAAGTATTTTTCAAGTTTAACAAGGCGGCCTGAGAATCCCCAACGCTTAAAATATTTCCGGCAAAAGATTATTATTGAACATGATTTAAAAATGGCGTACAATTTTAAATCATGTTTGATAGAATGCTTAACTATTCGAAATCAAGGAGCTTTTTCCTCTTTGGCCCGAGGGGTACAGGGAAGACCACGTTTTTAAAGCAGGAGTTTTCGGATAAGCACGGTCTTTGGATTGATTTGCTAACCTATGATCAGTATCTGGATTTTCAGAAAAATCCGTCGTTATTGGCGCACAGGTTAAAAGCAATAAGGCCTGAGGACGGGAAAAACTGGGTAATTATAGATGAGGTACAGAAAATTCCGGAATTGCTTGACGTTGTTCATCAGCAGATAGAGGAAAAAAAGTTCAATTTTGTACTTACCGGATCAAGCGCGAGGAAGCTGAAAAGGGGAGCGGCTAATTTGCTGGCCGGCAGGGCTTTTCAGAACTACATGCACCCTCTTACTTACCGCGAAATAGGCGCCGGTTTTGACGTAAATTTTGTTTTGAACTGGGGGACCCTGCCTGATGTATTTAATGTTAACGACGCGGACAGGAAGGAATATTTGAGGACATACGTAAATACTTACCTCAGGGAGGAGATACAGGTTGAGCAGATTGTCAGAAAGCTTGCTCCCTTCAGGTCGTTTTTGGAAATAGCGGCGCAAAGTTCGGGAGATATAATTAATTACAGCAGAATAGCGAATGACATTAACAGTGACGCCACGTCGGTAAAGTCTTATTTTGAGATATTGGAAGATACCATGATCGGGGCATTTTTGCCGGGTTTTCACTATTCGGTCAGAAAAAGGCAGCGTAAAAATCCGAAATTTTATATTTTTGACATGGGCGTTAAAAAAGCCCTGAGAGGGGACCTTTCCATTGAATATGTTTCCAGTACCTTTGAATACGGGATAGCTTTTGAGCATTTTATCGTAAATGAAATATTCAGGCTTAACTCGTATTACAAGCTTGACTGGAGGTTTTACTATTTGCGCACAAAAGACGGCGTGGAAGTTGACCTGATCATTGAAAGGCCGGGAATGCCGATTGTTCTGATAGAGATTAAATCCACTGACAGGATAGCTGAAGCAATGACAACAAGCCTTGCGGTTATGGCGAAAGACATAAAAAACTCCGAAGCCTATATTTTTTCACAGGATCCGGTCGCCAAAATAATTAATAACGTGAAATGCGTCCACTGGCAAACCGGTTTTACAGAAATAGGCTTATAATTTTTCAAATATAGGATTATCGTGAAACCCCTTCAGCCTCTTAAAAAGCAGTTCCCTGTCAATATGGCTTATTATTTCGAAGATGCCCGGGCTTACGTCCGTGCCTGTCAGCAGTACCCTTACCGCCTGCGCGATGGCTTTCATCTTTATGCCGTAAGTTTCTATTATTGACTTAAAAACAGCTTCGAGTTTTTCCGTGTCCGCAAGGTCTTCCATCTTTTCAAGCTCCACAGCGAGCTTGTCTATTACGGGCATGATTTCCGGGGTAATATGTTTTTTTACGGCGGTGGCGTTTATTTCAATATCTTCTTCCAGCATGAACCTCATCCCCGAATAAACATCACCGAGCATTTTTGCCCTCTCCTGTATCATGGGCATAAAGGAAAGCGAAGGTTCCGAAAGCAGTTTTTCCTTTATTTCGGGCGGAGCTATTTTTTCGGACAGCAACAGTAACGCCATGTTTTTGGGGTTCATGTTTTTGATGTAATGCGCGTTCAGCCACAAAAGTTTTTCCATGCTTAAAACGGCCGCTGAATTCCCGATATGATCAATATCGAATATGTTAACAAGATCATCCCTGGAAAAAATTTCGTCGTCGCCATGTGACCACCCCAGCCTTACAAGGTAATTGAACAGCGCCTCCGGCAGGTATCCGGCTTCCCTGTACTGGGATACGGCCGTTGAGCCGTGCCTCTTACTCAGTTTCTTTTTATCCGGGCCCAGTATCATGGGCACGTGCGCGAAAACAGGGGGCTCCAGCCCCAGCGCCCTGTAAATCAAAAGCTGCTTGGGCGTGTTGTTAACGTGGTCGTCACCCCTGATAACATGCGTTATTCCCATTTCATGATCATCAACAACAACCGTGAAATTATAAGTAGGCGAACCGTCGGCCCTTGCTATGATAAAATCGTCTATTTCCCTGTTCATTATGGTGATGTCGCCAAGTATGGCGTCGTTGATAACGGTTTCGCCGTCCTCCGGCATTTTAAAGCGCAGCACGCCGGCGCTTACCGGGTTGTACCTGCATTTCCTGCCGTAGAGAGTTTTTTTACCCTGTGATATGGCAAGCTCCCGCTCCTTTTCCAGCTCTTCCCTGCTGCAGTTACAGTAGTAAGCGTTGCCTGATTCAAGCAGCATGTTTAAATATTTCCTGTAAATGTCTGTTCTTTGTGACTGGTAAACGGCCTTTCCGTCGTAGTCCATTCCCAGCCATTTCATGCTTGTAAGTATTTCCTCTTCATATTCCTTTCGTGATCGTTCAATATCGGTATCTTCTATACGCAGGTGGAATTTGCCGCCGTGCCTTCTGGCAAAAAGATAGTTGAATATGGCGGTCCTCGCGCCGCCTATGTGGAGATTACCTGTCGGCGACGGAGCAAACCTTGTAACGATATTCATACGTGTATCCTCATTGTTTTTTTATTATCCTGTTAAAATCCACGTCCATAAACCTTAAAAGCCCGTTAAATTTTGAGCCGAATTTATATACGCTTCCTATGCGTCTTTTATCCAGCAAAACAGTCGGCGTTCCCCTTATCGCTATATTTTTATACAAGGCGTTTTCTTCCGCAAGCTTTTTCGACGCCCATTCAGAATTTACGCAATCCTTTTCAATATCCTTTGCCTCTCCGTTAAAAAGAAGTGAAACAGTTTCGTTAAATTTACCGTGTTTTTCCGCGCAAAGCGCTGTCCTGGCGTACACGCAGGATTTATCGCTGAGCCTGCCTCTGCCCCTGAGGTTGGGATTGCACGCCTCGTCAAGCGGGAACAACACGTAGTACAGGGCGAGTTTTCCCTTGTTTTCCATAACCCTTTTTTTTAATATGGCGTCGGCTTTTTTGCTTTTTCCGCAGCTAAAGTCCGTAAAAACAATCAGCGAGTGAATTGCCTTATCGTTTCCGTACGCCCGCCCCCTTATTTTTTCAAGATCGATATTTACAAGTTCCTGTTTTTTGAATCTTTCGTAATCCATGGGAGCTATCCCGTACCTTGTAATGTCATCTGCGATCTTTTTTACGGTTTTCCCCGGGGCCTTTTGAAGCTGAGTTTTCAGGGGCTCAGCCCCGGCGTCGGCATTACCGGCATACAAAATGCCGAACACCGTGAAAATATTAACGATTTTTAACATTATACTCATGCCTATTGTCTACTAGTAAAAATTATTGCTGTAAATAACAAGATTAAGTACCGTAAATATTTACAAAACGGCATTTATGTTATAGATATTCATTGACTTTTTAATAGACATTAAAAAAATGGAGGGAAATTTATGAAAAAGTTACTTGCATTGTTCAGTCTGGCAGCGGTTGTTGCTTTTATCAACGGTTGCGGTGGCGATAAGGCCGCCCTGTCTACGCCTGAAGATAAGGCTGCTGCTGCTTACATCGGGACCACCTTGCTGTCTGAAGTCAGCGAAGTTGGTATTGACGAATCGGCAAGCCAGTCATTCGATTGTCCGGACGGCGGTACTGTTGACGCTACTGCTTCCAGTGACAACGAAACTTCGGCCACTCTTAATCTTGATTTCAACGGCTGTTCCGTTATTGATGACGCCGGTGGCCCTTGTCAATCAGGGAAGACTATTACGGTTGACGGAGATCTGACTTATGCTCTTGAAGCCACCGAGAGTACCGCTTCCATGGATATAGACGGAACTCTTAATTTTTCGAACGCCCTTGACGGCTCATGCGAATTTAACTGCACGATTACAGTCAGTTATTCCTATTATGAAGGAAGCTCCTATTCATGGACCGGTACCATATGCGGCGAGAGCCCCTTTACGGATTACGATGCGTGGCTGGATGACGTTTGTGAAGCCATGGGCGTAACAGCAACAACCAGCATGTAGTTCATAAATAACAGTAACTCTAAATATGAGGGCGCCGGCAGGATTTTCCGCCGGCGCTTTTATATTCAGGTGTTTGATCTTGTATAATCCATAACGGACAAGGCATACATTACAGCGGTTTCGGCGCGCAAAAGGTGCCTGCTCATGGAATACGATTTTATTCCCTTTGATGTAAAATATTCTATTTCCTGATTGCTGAAGCCGCCTTCAGGCCCGAAAATAAACAGGCATGAACCGGTTGCCGCGGGTTCGCTCCCGTGCATGGCGGCTGATTCGGGATGAAATGTTATTACCGCGTTATACTTTGCGTAATAAGCAAACAGTTTTTCCAGGCTTGTAACAGGATCTATCACGCATCGAAAGTCCCTTTTGCACTGCGATATTGTCTGGTCGGCGATCCTCTGCCATCTTTCCTGTAACCTGGAGAAAGACTGTCCGGCATAAGGCCTGGAATACCGCGAGGTAAACGGTATGATCCTGTCGACCCCCAGTTCAACCGCCTTTTCGACAAGCAGATCGAACCGTTCCCTGCGCAGAAGGGAGCATGCCGCAGCCGTTTCCGGCACGGCCCTTTGAACGGACAGTCTTTCGTTTATCAGAAAATCCTTCCCGCTGTTTTGGGCCGTTGTTTTAAGGATCAAACCTTCGCCGTCTATGAATTCGATTTCGTCGCCTTTTCTGATCTTTAAAACATTGGTAAGACGGTGAAACATTTTTTGCGGCACATTGATTATATCGCCGCGTGACGCGTCTTTTGTAACTTCGGGAAGGTAAAACCGCTTCATACGCTGACCTGGTTCCTGCCTGCTGATTTGGCCCTGTACAGGGCGGCGTCCGCCATCTGCACAAGCTCCCCGTCTTCTATGGAATCCGTCGGATACGAGGCTACTCCCATACTGATCGTAATGCCTGTCTCCCTGTAAATCTTTTTTCTTAATCTTTCGGATATCTGTACGGCCCGCACCTTGGGTGTTTCCGGCAGTATTATGATGAATTCCTCTCCTCCGTATCTTGCCACCAGGTCCCCGCCCCTCAATCCCGCGTGAAGTATGGAGGCTATTTTCTGCAGCACTTCGTCGCCGTAAGCGTGTCCGTGGTTGTCGTTGAATGACTTGAAATGGTCGATATCCGCCATTATTACCGAGAGACTCTTGTTGTTTCTTTGTACCCGTGAGATTTCATCCCTTATCCTTTGCTTGAAATACCTGTGGTTTCCTATTCCCGTAAGGGGATCGGTAAGCGCTAGTTCCTCGAGAAGGCGGTTAGCGTTTTCAAGCTCCCTTGTCCTTTCCCTTACCTTGTTTTCAAGTTCGTCGTTTGCTGACCTGAGCCTGGAGAGCAGCCTTTTGTTTTCCGCGGCCAGGTCATAATACGCTACGGCCTGCTGCATGGCCTGCTGGAGGTCTACAATATTCCACGGTTTAAGTATGTACCTGAATATGTTGGCTTCGTTGATCGCTTTGACTATATCGCCGGTATCGGCATAGCCCGTCAGTATCACCCTTATAACGTCGGGCGCTGCTTTTTTGGCCTCCATTAAAAGATCAATTCCGGACATCAGCGGCATCCTGAGATCGGAAAGCAGCACCTTTACCCGTTTCCGGGTTATAATATCCAGGGCTTCTTCGGGGCTGGACGTTGCCATTACCTCGTAATCGCCCTCAAGGACCCTTTTGATGGTATCAAGGCTTATCTGCTCGTCATCTACAACAACAATCGTGTTTTTCGTTATAGGCATCAAGTATCCTCTCGATTATGGAGCTGGTTGAAATCCCGGGCAGTAATTCAATCAGTTCAACCCTGCCTCCCGTGCTTTTTACAAAATCCCCGCCGACTACGCCCTTGTCTTTCCAGTCGGATCCCTTGACCAGCACGTGCGGCCTGATCTTTTTTATCAGTTCAAGCGGGGTGTCCTCTTCAAAAACCGTAATGTAGTCTATAAAGGCTATTGAAGATAAGAGCCTTATCCTGTTTTCCTGGGTGACAACGGGCCTTTTATCCCCCTTGATCCTTTTGATTGATTTATCGCTGTTTACTCCCACTATGAGTACGTCGCCCAGTTTTTTCGCCTTTTCAAGGTAATCCGCGTGCCCCGCGTGAAGAATGTCAAAACACCCGTTTGTAAAAACAATTTTTTTGTTTTTACGGTGAACGGATTCCGTCGTTTTTTCTATTTTATCCGGCTCTATAAATTTATTCATCAGGTATCCGTCGCTATATTATTCCATGTTACCGGCTTTTTACAAGCCTGGTACCGGTAATCCTGTTGTGCATACCCAGGAGCCCCAGCGGTACTATAAAGAAAAGCATTACTCTGAGAAGCAGCGATAATACTCCGGGCTTTTCATCAGCTTCGTCGACTATCCTTATGTTCATTATAATTTTTCCCATGGTCTGCCCCATCAGGCTTTCAAAGTACGCGAGGTAAAAAAACAGCAATACGGCGTACAGGCCGGCAAACCAGAAAGCTATGTCCGGGACACCGAAAGTATTCAGCCTTTCAAGAAAGGAAAGCCTGGTGAATACAAACGAATCCGAGCCGAACGCGATTATTGATCCGTAAATAAATCCCATCAGTACAATACTTACCAGGCACATATCAGTGCCGAAAGCGTATATCCTGCGAATATATCCCGCGCTGTCCGAATTCGAAAAACTTTTTGCCGGGCTGGCTGTCATGCTTGTATAAAGTTCTTTTTGCGATTCCGCGTCCAGCAGGTAACTGAAAGTAAAATCACTGGGACTTTTGGGTTGCGCGGGTCGCGGCCTGTGAGCTTCCTGCGAGGCATCTCTTGCGGACGCGCCGGCCGGAGGCTGTTTTTGTGTATGCAGAGTTGATTTATACGCATTGGTTTTCTGGCGTGTCGCGTGTCCGGCGGCCGGTTTAACAGGTTCTGATTTAAACTCGCCGATCTTTCCGAGTATTTTATCTATTTCATCATCGGTTATATAATTCATTGCCATAGTTTACCTGACCTCCGAAAATCTTCCACAAGAACCTTCCTAAATTATAAAACAAATTTAATATAATATTCAAGTAAACTTTTTTGATGCGTCAAAAAAACGTGAATAACGTTTTTTCATTAAAATTGGCTACTTGCATAATACTTTATCAGGATATATTATGATAACTGTGAATATTTTACGGCATTTAGTTATTTCCTTATTATTGTTGTTGCTGTTTGGCAGTGAAGTTACCTCTGCTATATCCCCTGATTTTTACCCTAAGCTCAGGGTAAAAGACATAGAAGATCAATATAATTTCCTTAACAGTTTGTGGTTTCATAAAAAAGACGTATCTGAGCTTGATCACTATCTGAGTCCGTTTGCGTTTGTTGTAGATAAGAAGAATTTCAGGGTTTATTTGTATTTTTATAACGGGGAAACCCGGCTGTTAAAAACGTATGACTCCTTAACAGGCAAGGTGTTTGGAATTAAAACAGAGGCGGGAGATAATAAAACACCCGAAGGTATTTATTTTTTCCAGGATTATATATCCGGTTCCACCCTGTTAAAACAGCATGGAAAATACGCTTTGATTTACGGAAGTCTTGCTGTACCGATGAATTACCCGAATCCGGTTGATAAACTCAATAACAGGAAAGGGAACGGTATCTGGTTGCACGGCACCGAAAGTGATGAAAGGGTTGAAAAAAGAGAAGGCACAGAGGGTTGTGTTGCTGTTAAAAATATTGATGTGGAAAATATGATCATATTTATACAGACCCAGACTACGCCCATTATTGTATACGATGAATTGCCGGTAAAACCCGAATCGTATTCACTCGAGCCAAAACAGAGCCTGATGGATTTTGTGGAAAAATGGAGGGCTGCGTGGGCGGGCAAGGACATTGAAACATACATGTCGTGCTATTCCGACGATTTTATTGATCCTTCTACCGGCAAAAACAAGGCCGATTGGCGCGCGCACAAGGACTATCTTAACAAGGCTTACGGCTATATTCATGTTAACCTCAAAAATATAAGCCAGTACAGGCATCCCGGTTATTACGTGGTCCAGTTTATCCAGGAGTACGGCTCTTCCGGCCACAGTTCATCGGGCCTGAAGCGTTTGTACATCAGGGAACCCGGGCCTGATGATTTTCAGATAGTGTCGGAAGAATATGCCGGCCTTAACGGCGTTTCCTACCTGGGCGTATACGCCAAAAACCGTGGCAGGTTTACAAAAAGGCAAAGTGATACCGTCAGTTCCGCGCCCGTGCCTGTAGAACAACAGGCACAAAAATAAAATCCCGCTCCCGTATATATTAATTATTGTATCTGAGTTTCGTGTTAAAGGCCGAAGAATGCCCTGGCATTCCGGGTCGTGATCGCGGCAATCTCTTCAGGCGTGCGTTCCCTTATTTCGGCGAGTTTTTCCGCGACGCGTACAACGTATTTCGGGTAATTGATCTTTCCCCTGAACGGAACAGGCGCCAGGAAAGGCGCGTCTGTTTCAACCATGATCCTGTCGTCGGGTGCGTACCGCGCGGCGTCAGCTATTTCCGCTGTTTTCGGGAATGTTATTATCCCTGTAAAGGAAACGTACATGCCCATATCAAGGTATTTTTTCAGTTGCTCCCTGTTTCCGGTATAGCAGTGTATGACGCCGTTACAGGTATCACCGTATTCTGATTTAAGTATTTCGTATGTATCCCTGTCCGCTTCACGGGAATGAACAATGAGCGGAAGGCCTAGTTCCCTCGCGATCTCGGTTTCCCTTGCGAATACCTTTTTCTGGATAGTTCCCGGTGAATGTTCGTAATAGTAATCAAGCCCGGTTTCGCCTATGGCAACGCATTTTTTACCGTAAAGATCAAAGAACATACGGTCCACGTCTGCGTTAAAATCCTTTGAGTCATGCGGATGGACTCCCAGCGAGTGATATACACCTGAATATTTATTTGCGATTTCGGTTGTTTTTTCAAGTGAGTCTACGCTGCTGCACGCGCATATTATGATTTTTACGCCGTCTTCCGCGGCCTCTGCCACTATCTTATCCACGGTTATGTCATCGTCGAATTTGAAATCAAGGTGCGCGTGGGTATCGATCAATTCCAAGACTACTTCCTTTTTCCGTTTTTAAACCTGTTGTTATTACGGCGTCTCTGCCCGCTGCTTCTGTCATCACTGGCTGGTTTAAGAAAAGTGTCCTTTATGTCCACAACTTCGCCGTCTTCAAGCGCCTTGAGTTCCTCTTCAGAAACCCCGGCCTCTATATTCAGGGTGTCGGGAGCGGAAACCGCCCTGCCCCCTGTATATTCTCTGATTTGATCCACTCTGTAGCTGGAATATTCGCCGGATTCAAAAAGCACGTCGATCATGGAGTTAAAAACATTTACCTTTACTATCTTCCCTTCGCCGTCCGGTGTTTTTGCCGTGTTCCCGACCTTGGGAAGTCCCTTTTTAAGCTCCGAATATGTTTCGAGTTCGTAAGTCAGGCAGCACAGCAGTCTTCCGCAAACTCCGCTGACCTTGCCGGGATTCAGTGTAATGTCCTGTTCCTTGGCCATCTTGATTGAAACCGGCTTGAACTGGCGTAAAAACGTGCAGCAACAAAGCTCGCGTCCGCAGCTTCCCACACCGCCCATAAGCTTGGTCTCGTCCCTGACGTCTATCTGCCTCAGCTCTATCCTGAGTTTTACTTCCTTTAACAGCTCCTTTACGAGTTCCCTGAAGTCAACCCTTCCGTCGGACGTAAAATATATAACCACTTTTTTGGCGTTATGCGCGAATTCGGTTTTTACGAGTTTCATGGGCAGTTTTTTCTCCCTGATCTTTTTCAGGCAGAAATCATGCGCCTTCTGGGCCTGCGCCTGGTTTTCAACGAAAATGTTGAAGTCGTCTTCGCCGGCCTTTCTGATTATCCTGTCGAGTTTTTCCGGAACTTTGGGTTCGCTGTCAATGCTGCCGTCAAGCGTAGCCGGGGACAGGTTGGCCAGAAAATAATCCCTGTCGATCCTTTGCGAGAGTACGTTGTACATGTTTGCCTTTTCCGCGGGCACAAGCGTGGGATTAACCACGACAGTACCCAGGCCCATTCCCCTCGGCGTGTTCACAATAACGTTGTCGCCGAATTCAAGGCTGAACCCCTCGGCGTCATAATAGTATATTCTTCCAGCGTTGCGGAATTTAATTCCCACTACATTTATAAAATTACTCATGTAAGCTCCAATAGCATGTTTTCAAAAACAACCGAAGGGCTGGTATTATAATAGATCCTGTTAGATATTGCTTTTGCGGCGTTAATGCAAGTAAAAACAGGAGAGGGGTCCTGGCCCTGGCTTATCATGTTCTCTCCCCTGGTTAACAGGGTGTGTAAAATCAGCGAGATAACGTATTCGTACGCTTCCATGTCCTTATTGCAGATATCCACAAGTTCTCCGCATAACCGGGAGATGGAGTAATAATTATCCACGGGCTTTTCGACAAAACCCGCGAGCCGGCGGATAACATCCTCATTGGCAAGGAAGAATTTGATCCTGCTTACGCTTCCCATTGAAAACTTCAGCAGGGGATGGTCCGGGCTTATTCCCAGAATATCAGCGATCCTGTCCGGGTTCATGGGTGGGAACCTTACGAGTTCGCATCTTGATATTATGGTTGGCAGCATGCGGTTAAGGTTTGAGGACAGAAGAAAAAACACGGTGTCCGCCGGAGGCTCTTCAAGGGTTTTAAGGAGGGCGTTGGCCGAATATTGGTTGAGCCTGTGAGCGTCGTCTATTATAACGATCCTTTTTCTGCCTTCGGCGGCCGCAAACACAAGCCCGCCTATAACCTCCCTGATCTTTTCTATCTTTATGTCCTTGTTTTCAGGCTCTATTATTATTACGTTTGGATGGGTGTTTTTTTCGATCCTGACGCATTCGCCGCATTTTCCGCACGCGTTTTCAGTTTCGCAAAGCAGCAGCTTTGATACATATACTGCGTTATACCTTTTTCCGGTACCCTTCATGCCGTACAGTATAAACGGGGCAGCCGATGCCCGTATTTTAGAAATGATCTTTTCCTCTATCACAGGCCCAGCCTCTTTTCTATAATGGAAAATATCTTTTCATGAATATTTTCGCGTGAATCCGTGGCATCTATAATATGCACCCTTTCAGGCTCCTTTTCGCGCAGGTATAAATATCCTTCCCTGACCTTTTTGTAGAATTCGCTGCCAAGCTTTTCGAGCCTGTCAGGGGCAAGCCCCCTTCTTTCCAGCCTTTCGCTTATTTTTTCCGGAGGCATGTCCAGCACAAAGGTTATATCCGGGTACGTGCCGCCGGTTGCTATGTCATTAAGCCTGTTTATAAGATCGAGATCAATACCCCTTCCGAACCCCTGGTAAGCTATTGTCGCGTCCGTGTACCTGTCGCATATTACAAGGATATCAGAATCCAGGGCCGGCTGTATAACGTGCTCAATGTGTTCTGACCTTGCAGCCTCGTAAAGCAGCAGTTCGGTTTTGGGGTTGATGTCCTCGTGCAAAAGCAGTTCGCGTATGGCCTCGGCGGATTTAATACCCCCGGGTTCGCGTGTCAGGATAAAATCAATGTCGGAATTAACAAGGGCCTTTTCAAGCAGCCTGATCTGTGTGGTTTTGCCCGCGCCCTCAATCCCTTCTAGTGTTACAAAGAATTTCATCAGGATTTGTATTTACTACACATTAAAAATAAATGAAATCCCAAAAAACTGTACAATCTTTATACAGTAGTCAAAACAACTAATATATAGCTATCATTTTTTTGTGTGTGATTTAAGCAAGTTAGCTTTGGTATGTTTTTTGCAAACACTAGATACGATGGAAGAATAATATTTACCTCGGAGGAAAATCCATATATGAAGCACTTAATAATAATATTAATGGCAGTATT
>JAFGOL010000105.1 GCA_016926495.1 Oligoflexia bacterium | reverse complement strand
TTTATCCTCTTTCTTTTGGAAAGTATAAGGGATTTAAGCTCCTTTATTCCCGTGATTTTTCCGTCAAAGTTGATTATTCCTTCCCTGCTTATGGCTATCGTAATGTTTTTATCCTGTTCCTTGATGCTTGGCGCGTTTGCCTTGGGCAGATTGATCTTGAACCCCGGGGTTGCGATAAACGTAGTCGAGATCATGAAAAAGATCAACAGGATAAAAACCACGTCTATCAGGGGTGTAACGTTAATATCTATATCGCTGTCATCTTCCCTGTAAAAAGCCATATATCAAACGTGTCCTTCCGAAATAACGTCTATAAGTTTGAATGATTCCTCTTCAAGCAGGACCGAATTGTTTCTGAGTTTGGACTGGAAATATTTAAAAGCTACAAACGTCGGTATTGCCACTACAAGGCCCGCGACTGTGGTGAAGAGTGCTTCGCTTATGCCTGCCGCGAGACTGGCCGGGTTTCCCACGCCCTCAACGGATATAACGCTGAATACCTTGATCATGCCGGTGACAGTTCCAAGAAGTCCTAACAGCGGGGAAATATTTGCAATAGTGCTGAGTACGCTGTTCGGCCTTGATACAAGCTCTATTTCTCTCTGCCCGTGTTCGTCGAGCAGGGTTTTGAGGTATTCCCTGCTTTTTCGTTCGCTTTTTATGACCGGCAACACCAGCCTGGAGATAATGCTTTTATTTTTTTTGCAGCTTATAACGGCATCTGAGAACCTTTTTTCCTTTAACAGATCCTGTATTTCTATAAGGAATTCACGGGGCAGGAATTTTTTATGTTGCAGGGAAATCAGCCTTTCAATAAATACGGCTACCGATATTACCGAACAAAGCAGTATCGGCCACATGATAATGCCGCCCTTGGCAAAAAAAACAAGCATCTTGCGGTACTCCTCAATGAATTTCAAAAATAATAAGTGAATTGTAACAGAAATATGCTATTTAGCAATTATAGACCTTAGTAGGGAGGAATAATGTTCACACTGATTGATGGCAGAAAAATAGCCCAGGATATACGCGAGGAACTCAAAAAGGAAGTTGAAGAACTCGGTATAAAGCCCGGCCTCGCGGTTATTATGGTCGGAGAGGACCCTGCTTCAGCGGTTTATGTGCGCAACAAGGGTATTGCCTGTGAAAAAGCAGGTTTTTATCATGAAACTCATAACCTTACGGAACATACAAGTGAGCAGGAACTCGTGGGGTTGATCAATGATCTTGCGGCAAGGGCGGATATACACGGAATACTTGTGCAACTCCCGCTGCCCAGGCATATAAGGGAAAACGTTATAATCAATACGATCCCTCCGGTTAAGGATGTTGATTGTTTTCACCCGATGAACCTGGGAAAGCTTTTTGCAAAGAAAAAGGGTGATGCTCCGCTCGATATAGTTCCGTGTACGCCCGCGGCGTGTATAGAACTCCTGGATCGTTACGAGATATCTCTCAGCGGAAAGAATGTTGTAGTTGTAGGAAGAAGCAATATCGTTGGCAAACCCTTGTCGTTAATGATGCTGGACAGGGATGCTACAATTACCATATGCCATTCAAAAACCGGGGATATGGAAAATAAGCTTAAAGAGGCCGACATATTGGTGGCCGCGGTCGGTGTCAGGCATCTTGTTAAAAGCCACATGGTAAAAGAAGGCGCTGTTGTTATAGATGTGGGCATGAACCGTGATGAAAACGGCAAACTTGCGGGTGACGTGGACTTTGAAAGTGTTAAGGACAAAACACAGGCAATTACGCCCGTTCCGCGTGGCGTGGGTCCTATGACTATTGCCATGCTTTTAAAAAATACGATGAAAATGGCTAAAAAGGCAAACAATCTATGAGCAGGTTGACCCGGTCGCTTAAGGAAGGAAAAAAGGTAATAACCGTGGAGTTGGGTCCTCCCAAGGGTACTGATTATTCGGATTTTATAAAAAACGCCAGGGCGGTCGGGGAATACGCAACGGCTTTTAATGTTACAGACAATCAGAGGGCCGTTATGAGAATGAGTCCGCTCATGGCCTCAGCGCTTCTTTTGCGGGAAGGTCTGGAGCCTGTATACCAGATTACCTGCAGGGACAGGAATAGGCTCGCAATACAGTCGGATCTTCTCGGCGCTTCGGCAGCCGGAGTCCGGAACGTGCTGGCTCTTACCGGCGATCATGTTATCAGCGGCGATTACCCTCAGGCCAAACCCGTGTTTGATCTGGATTCGGTACAGCTTTTGTATACCATCTCCAGGCTTAACGAGGGTGAGGATTTGTCCGGAAAAAAGCTTAAAGGTCCGACAACCCTGTATCCCGGTGCCGTGGTCAATCCTTCGGCAGGTAATGTTGAAATACATATATGGAGAATGAAGCAGAAAATACGCATGGGAGCGGGTTTTTTCCAGACGCAGGTTTTGTTCGATACTGATGTTCTTGAGGGATTTATTAAATCGGTTAGAGATTTAAATACAAAGATCATTGCAGGAGTTATACTGGTAAAGAGCGCCAGGATGGCGAAATTTCTTAATGAAAACGTTCCGGGACTTTTTGTGCCGGACTGGGTTATAAAGGAACTTGAATCAACCTCTGTTCCCATAGAGGCAGGAATAAGGATTGCCGCCCAGCTTGTAAAGGATTTTCGTGAAATAGCCGACGGCGTACATGTCATGGCAATTCACGAGGAATACAGGTTGCCGGATATATTCCGTCTGCTTTGAGAATGAAAAAAGGAAAAAAACAATGAATGTGGAAAAAACGCCTATTTATGATGAACATGTAAAAAACAACGGGAGAATGATTGATTTTGCGGGCTGGATGCTGCCCGTAGAGTATACAAAGCTTATTGAAGAGCATAACGCGGTCAGGAATTCATCAGGAATATTTGACGTAAGTCACATGGGCGAGATACTGATCAGCGGCGAAAACGCAAAGGCTCTGGTACAATACCTGCTCGTTAATGATATCGAAAAATTATATTACGGTCGGGCAATGTATTCACCCATGTGTTATCAAAACGGGGGAATTGTTGATGATCTTCTTGTATATATGCTCGATGACGACGAGTACCTGCTTGTTGTCAACGCTTCCAATACTGACAAGGATTTTGCCTGGATCAATTCCGTAAATAAATTTTCAGCCAGGGTTGAAAATTTAAGCGATAAATATTTCCAGATAGCCGTTCAGGGACCTCAGTCTGTTTCGGTTATGGAAGATGTGTTTGACATTAACGTGTCTGATTTAAAATCGTTTCATTTCATTGAACTTAAGCTTGGAGATTGCAGGGCCATAGTGTCCCGT
>JAFGOL010000104.1 GCA_016926495.1 Oligoflexia bacterium | reverse complement strand
CTTACATCCTGCTTTATGTATTTCACGTTTCCCGCGTAATCATCCTTCCGGAACTCGTCAATGTCCACGACAAGAATTTCGGAATACTTTCCCGCCAATTTCCTGCATACGTGGAAACCGAGGAACCCGCACCCGCCCGTCACTATAAGTTTAGCCATGTCACGACCTCCGTTATTTTCAGACAATTATAGGATAAAATCCCCGATAAAACAATATATTTCCACCGGCGCAGCGGCAAAAAAAAAGAGCGGGAAACCCCGCTCTTTTTTTTCGTTCCTGTCCCGCAAACTATTTTATTACTTCAACTTCCACGGTATGTGTCGTAATGGTGGCTATGCCAAGCAGCATGGTCAGCAGGTAATCAATCCCGCTCATATACGTCCTGACCCTGACTACTTCCTTGGCCCTGATAAGGTCGCCTGTAGTGTTGTCGGTAATGGGTATAAGGCCGAACAGGGCGTAAAACACCATCTTGTTCCTTACCGTTTTCGCCGGCGGTTTTCCGCCATTTTCCGGGGCCAGGTACGCAAACCCGCTTTTTGTCTGGATCTTTACCGTGGTACACGAAATGAACGACATTGAAAAACAAAAAACCAGCAGCACTGCAATAAATTTTTTCATGAACGCCTCCTTTGTATATGATATTTTCATTTCAGAACGCATAACCCGCGTATGCCCCCATCATGGGCAGCACCATATTAAGCGTGATCGAACTGCCGCCGAAATCTATTGGGCTGCTCTTAATGTACAAAATGCTGACCACGCCGTCTATTGAAAGCCCTCCCTCCATTATAAGCCTGTAACCGATGTGCCCGCCGGCCGTTATAAGGGAAAGTTCCGTTTTTGAGACTGTGGGGTCGCCGTATTCATCGGTAGCGACCACGGTTATTCCGGCATTGTAATAATAAAGTTCGGGGCCGGCAAAGGCCCCGGTCAAGGCCTTGTTTTCAAAGAAAAAGTTCGCTTTCACGCCTGCCGAATAACCGAACCCGCTGACGCTCGACCCGCCGCTGACAAACGACAATACGCTTGTCGCCCAGATATATCCAAAGTCAACGCCCGCGCTTATGAAATCGGTTATGCGCCTTTCATAGTACAGGTTCACAATGCCGGAAAACAGCACCGTTGGATTGGTCGCGATGAGGTTTGCCCTTTTTCGGGTTTCCTTTTCCCTTTTCTGGTAAAAATCCTCTTCTTCCCCTGTGCCGCCGAGCTTTTCGGCATAATCATAATAAAGCATTGCTTTTTCAATACTGCCCATTTCCTTGTAGCAGTCGCCTATGGCGGAATAATACTTCGGATTGCGCGCATCAAGCTTGACGCATTTACCGTAGTATTTCAGGGCATTTCCGTAATTACCGTTCAGGTAGGCTTTTGTGCCGTAGTTGAAGTAATCCTCTGCTGTTGCGGATAAGACAGACGTACAGAAGAAAAGGACCAGAATAACAGCAGTTGCTGACGATGTAAGCCCCTTGTTTTTTAGCATTTGACTTATAATAACATATCCTTCTTTCTTTAACAATATAATTGTTCCCTTTGCCGCCGCCAAAGGCCCGCAGGCACGGCCGCCTTCACTGACGCAAAGTGGATCTGAAAGCTTCTCCGTATATACTTTCCCATGAAAGCCTTGACGCGAAGTCAAGCGCGTTATTAAGGCAGGCCTTATAGAATTCGTCGTCCTTTAGGAGCTTTACACAGGCGGCGGCAAGCTCTTCCCTCCTGTATCTGCACACGACGCCCATGGGCCTTTTTTTCACCTCTTCGGCTATCCACGGCACGTCAGTGATCACCATCGGCAGCCCGCAGCCCAGGTATTCCTTGGGCTTTGTCGGGTCCGCGTAATAAGTGTAATTGTTCGGGTCGTCCATGTACGGAGCCACGCTTACGCGCTCGTGCGGTATGAATTTAAAAAGCTGTTCGTGATCCATGAGCCCGAGGAACTTCACGCTGTTTTCCAGCGACAATTTCTTTGCCTGGTCCTTTAAGGCCTGTTCATACGGCCCGGTCCCGATGACAAGGAGCTGCGCCTCCGGAACTTCCTTTATCACATCCTGCATGGCTTCAATCAGAAGCTGAACGCCTTTTGTCTCGTCCAGCATGCTCATCAGGACAAGTGTCTTTTTCGCGATTTTTTCTTCGACACTGAACTTGTCCACCTTGTCCAGCTCCACGCCGACCGGCACCACAATATTTTTCCCGGGGTTAAGCCTGAATTTCTTGTTTTTTGCCTCAGCAATCCTTGATGACAGGCTCCAGATAACGTCGCTGCCCCTGCAGGCAAAGCCGTCAATGAGCTCATAAAACCAGTTAAAAACCGGGTTCTTAAACCGCCTGTCCATGTGGTCAATGATATAGTAAGCGACCTTGTCCACCTTGCCGAACGCCTTCATTATTATGCCTGTGGCGGCGTTCAGATTGTCCACTCCGATGAAAAGGTCTATTTTCCCGCATCTGAAAAGGTAGCTGATGTTGAAAAATACGTCTTTTACCCACTGTATCAGCTGGTTTTTTCCGCGCTTGTGTCCGTGCTCAGTGTGTACCACCTTGCCGTCCTCGTAATAGGACGCTTCAGTGCCTGCAAGGCCGCTGTAGGAAAAGGGATGGGTTATCAGGATAAACCCGTAGGCTTTTTTTATAAGATAGTTCCTGAGCGCCTGCACGGGCCCGTAGACCTCGGTTACGTGCCCCGCTTCTAATATCAACTTATTGCGAAGGTCCATTTTGTCCACCTTTAACATATTTAATATGCACTGTTTTTTAAAAAATCAGTGCATATTATTCAAATATGCACTGTGTTAGTGCATATCTGATAAATCCCTTTATATTTCAGGCATTTTTTAACACGTTTTTTAGGGGTATGTTCTCATAAAGCACATCCCTGCCTATCTTGACTGGTTTAAGCACTTTTAAAGTGACAATCCGTTTCAGATAGTTGCTTGCAATATTCCTTGAAGCTATTTTTCCCGCAACAAGGTCATTTATCCTGATGTACGGTTTCTTGAATATGATCTCGACAAGTTCCCTGGTATAAATTTTCGGTGATTTCTTTTTAAGCAATTCCGCTGTATTTTCTATTGATTCTGATATCTGCCGTACAAGGGCGAGCGTCCCCTTGCTTGTTTCCTCTACTATGCTTAAAACATACAGAATGCATTCTTCCCAGTTATTGTTTTTCCTGAGCTCCCTGAACAGCCTGTAATAATCTGATTTCCTGCGTATAATGCCCTTGCTCATGTACAGTATGGGGGAATCAAGCAGCCCCTTCATTGTCAGATACAGGACATTTATTATCCTGCCTGTCCTGCCGTTTCCGTTGTAGAAAGGGTGAATTGATTCAAATTGAAAATGAGCAGCAGCCATTTTGATAAGCGGGCTTAAGCCGTCATCGTCAACATTCAGAAACTGCTCCAGATTTGCCAGCAAATCCCGTATTATACTTTCATTGTCAGGAGGTGTATATATTATCTCGCCCGTGCTCTCATTTTTTAAATTAGTTCCCGGCAGTTTTCTTATGCCTGCTCTATTATGTTCGATTTGTTCCTGTATTTTCACCATTATATTTGTTGTCAGCAGTCCCATTTCTTCGAGGAGTCGAACCCCCTCCCATAAAGCCCGGCGGTAGTTCAAGACCTCCTTTACCTGAGGACTTTGGTTCTCTTCCATGGCAAGCCCTTTGAATAACTCGTCATTTGTAGTCACAATATTTTCTATCTCGGAGCTGCCTTTTGCCTCCTGCAGGACTATTGAATCTATCAGCAGCTGCTTGTCCGGGAGCAGTTCCGAAAAGCCCTTGAGCTCAGCCAATGCAGCGCCTGCCCTGGCATCAGCTTTAAGTATAACTTTGCTTTCAAGGTCGACGGCCGGGGGAAGCTTGGGAAGTTCATTAAATGCAGTTTTGGGGTCAAACATTATTGCCCCCAAACATAGCCATGCGCTCAGAGAGATGACTCAGTATCCGCTCAGCTTCCTTTTTCCCCTCTGTAACTATTTTAGGCAGCAGGTCTATCAGCGATTCAGCCATTTTTCACCTTTTTTATTATACTATATTTATTTATAATTTGTTCATAAACCCAATTTAACAACTTTTCGACCGTTTCAACTGCCTCGCCAATCATCTCCTCCGTAAATTTTACATATTTTGTTTCATCATCAAAATCAATCATCATTTTGTGTTTTTCAAGATATTTGATAATTTGTTTTTCTTCCCCCTTGACTTCCAACCTATTATGAGAAATGTAGTTTCTCATTCCATTATACAACAACACCTTTTCCCACTCTTTGAATTTTGATAAATCAATTTCTAATAAAACATTCAAATACCGACTACTACGTTTTATTCCCCTATCCTTCAAATCGTGAATATCCAGTTTAGACTTCGCTATATATTTCGCTAGAATACAGGAAGAATTCAAATTATTCTCCAGCAAACTATATAAAGTTAAAAACAACGAATTATAAAAAAACGCTTCCTTTTCTAAGATTTCTTTTTGTATTTTAAACGATTTATTAGCCACTTGTTCTAAAGTAAACCCTGTACCAATAAATTTTTTAGGAAAATCTTCAAAGTCCGCCAATTTTTCTTTTGAATGTTTTTTAAGCCATTCCTTGATTAAATCAAAATTGATTTTAAAACTTTGTAAATCACTTTCAGTCCGCATCTCAAATAGTGCGATTTTAAATAAATTACTGTCGGTTTTTTTTTGCAT
>JAFGOL010000103.1 GCA_016926495.1 Oligoflexia bacterium | reverse complement strand
CGGCCTTTTACGGGGTGTAAGTGAATTATGAATATTTTTTACAATTCTCTTTTCGGCCTTGCGGAACTCAGCATCAGACACAGAAACAAAAGGATACACAGTGTTGATATCCTGAGAGGCTTTACTTCAAGAAATATTCCGGAGATATGTGCCGGGCTTGAGCCCAAGGGCGTTATCCCGTACATTGAAAGGATAGAACAGAGCAGCCATAATCACTACGCCGTGTGCTATTGCATGCTGGTAGAGAATATGCTCGATATCAATATCAGCGCCGCGCTTTCAATGATCAGAACGGTTTTTCTTGAGCTTGAAAGAACTTACTGCCACACCCTGCAACTTATAAGGCTGCTGGGTTACGCCCAGGTTCCCTCTATTGTTGCCGGACTTTACGAAATAAAAAACCTGATCATTGACTGTTTTGAAAATATAACCGGCCACAGGATCTTTCATTCGGTGCATATTCCGGGCGGACTCAGGATCAATTTTACGCCGGGTAATATTGAACTTGTGAGGGAAACCGTTGCGTCGGTCGGGAAGATCATGCAGAAAGTCAGGGATTCGATAGTAGGCAATGTTTCACTGGGCTCCATATTCGGGAATGTAGCGGTTATATATCCCTCTGACGCGAACCGGACGAACCTGACGGGCTGCCTGGCCTGGTGCGGAGGCGATAACAACGATCTAAGGATAACCAGGCCGTACCTGAGTTACAAGGAACCCGCTATACTTGAAATTTTATCCGCCGGCAGGGACCTGCCGGATAAAAACAGCGCGTATTCAAGAATAATAGCCATAGTTGATGATATAGGCAGGTCCCTGGACATAATTGCCTTTGCGGTCGAACAGGATTTAATCTATGATTACAGGAATATCACCCTGAGCTCTGTCCTTCCGTCGGGTTTTTACAGGCAGAAAATAGAAACCCCGAGAGGTATAGCCGTGATCAGCATCAAGACCGGGATGGCGGGAAAGACGGAAAAATTAGATGTAGTTTCTCCGTCTGATACCAACATAAAGATCATTAATGACGCGTTGAGGGGCACGATTGTGGATTACGCGCAGATGGCCCTTGACAGCATGTATGTTTCCATTATGGAGATGGATAAATGAATATTTTGTATAACCTGTGCTTTTATATCGCGGCACTTCTTGTTTCGTGTATTGTTGTGCATAACATAGTAATAAGGATCGAGCAGAGAATAGGATTAGGGGATAATTTTCTGTTGCTGGTGCTGAGGTCCCTGCACGGTATATTGATAAAACTGCCTTACATACTGCTTATGTTTTTTGCGGCCCATATCGTGGTCAGCTATTCGGGCAGGAATAACGCGTTTGTATTATTATCGCTGTTTATAATGATTTCAACAATTACCCCTTTCAGGGCCAGGCGGTACGGATTTATTGTTATAAACACGTCCTCGTTGCTCTCGCTTATAGTTGTTTCCTTCACGGCCATTAATACCCTGAGTACCGGCGCCACCATAATCGCGGTTCATAATCCTTTTACGGTGTTTTCGTTTTTTCTGGGTATACTTCTCGTCGTTATTATCTGTTATGACGAAACGGAGTCGGTTCCCCTGAACCTTTCAAGGAACCTCTCTCTTAATATTTTTCTGGCATCGCTGTATGTCGTAGACAATAATTTCATGCATGCCTCCGTGATTGCGTTTGCGTGCGTGATTATTCAGTATATTATAAGGATGATAATGCCGAGGCTTAATGTGCACAAGAACATGGAGTATTCGCTGAGCATAGTGCTGACAGCGTCACTGCTTTGTTTTGTAGGAAATATTATCTGGCTTATGATGCTCGAAGGAAAATCGGTATCATTGCTGTTCAGGATTTAAGTATGAAGTATGTTGCTTTATTCAGGACTATAAAAAGGGCGGTGCAGCTTATTCTCTCAAACAGGGAGGTTACCGAAAGGTACCCTGATCCCATAGCCAGGCCGATTTTGCCCAAAAGGACAAGGGGTTTTATCGCCATAGACGTACAAAAGTGCAGCCTGTGCGGTATTTGCGAAAGGGATTGCCCGTCCGGGGCCATAAGTATAAGCGAAAACGAATCCCTGCTTACGCTGGACTACTCAAAGTGTTTTTTTTGCGGCTATTGCGTTGAGGCGTGTCCCGAAAAGGCCATGGTCTTTTCAAAAGAGTTCGAGGGCGCCAGCAATAACAAGGAAACTTTTAAGTACAAGTTTCATATATTTATGACTTAAGGAGTGTTTGTGCATTATTTTTATGCCGCGTTTATAGCTGTTACGCTTATATGGATTTTCGGCAAAAACCGTAAAATCAATATAGTGACCACAACCTGCATGTTTGTTTTTTTTATAATCGAATACTACCTTATAGGCGGTGATTTTTATTCAATATACCTTGCTTTTCTGTTTTACCTTTTTCTTTCGTATTTTGATTTCAGCACCAGGATCTCCGTTGATTACGGAAAGTTTCCGTACGCCATACCGCTGGTATACGTTATCTTTCTTATACTGCATGACAAGCCCAGACAGACGCCGGAATCCACGGACAGCATTATTCATATAGTGCTTCTAAGCGCGGTAACCGTTCTGATAGGAGGTATTACCGTACTTTTCGCGTTATCAAGGACCAGGGGAGGCAGTATCGATGACTGACAGTATTCTTATCATCTCGGCGTTGCTGATGCTGGTTGCCGGTTTTATCAAGGAAAATATTTATCAAAAAATTACAGCCCTGTTCCTGACCTTTTCGCTTTTGACAATAATCACGGTTTCGGACGTATTGCATATTTTCTTCTATATTATTAACGGTTTTATAGTACACCTGATATTGATGGCAGGTTACAAGGAGTACGAGAAAAAGTGAGCTCGTTTTTTATTCCGGTTTTAAGCTCGGTTTATTTTATTCCTTCCGTTATCGGTTTTTTATATATTATTACGGGCCTTTTTCTGGAAAAAAAGAAGATCCTGAATAACTCTTTCCTGTATGTACTCGCCATACTTCCGGTGTTTACAAGTTCGGGCATAGCGTTCTCGCTGATACTGTCCCTTATGGCGTTGTATAACGCCATAAGGCATTCCAGCAGGGATTTTAACATAACGACCCTTAAATACTATTTTCTCGCGTACGCGTTTATACTGCTTACAATTCCTTTGTTTGACGGGATCAGGTCAGAGCTTCTTATTTCCCTTTTCATGTTCCTGTTTGTTTTTTCCTCGGCGGAAAGGGAGGTGGAGAATACCGCTGTTTTTCTTTCAAATGTTACGGTTATGGCGATTCTTATCACAAAGCTCACTACGCAGAACGCCGGCCCTCTGTTTTTTCTTCCGTACATTATCCTGGGTTCTGTAGCTTTATCTTTGCTGCGATATATTTTTGACGACAAATTAGCATCGCTTCTCTACATATTGCCCGTTCTTCTTGCCGGCACTGTCTTCAGCAATAAATTGTACACGCTTTTTTTCTATCTTTATTTTCTAATCATGCTTGTTGAATCAAAAAGGACCGCCGGCGAAGTCAACATAGTGCTCTGGGCTCTGGGCATACTGCCTTTCACTGATTCAACCCTGTTTTACAAATCCATGGAAACCATATTGAGCATATCGGATGTCGGAACCATGCTTAAGTATTCAGGGTTGATCGTAACCTCGCTTTTCGTTCTTTCGGCTTTCAAGTATTGCAGGCTTTTCAGGCTCAGGCAGGAAGCCGCGGGCCCTGTTTCGTTCCTGCTGCTTGTCGCGGGGGTGGTTATTCTCCTGATGCCCGTGTTTATTGAAAAGGCCTTTTTGATCAACAGTTCTTTCCCGGTGGTATTCGCGGTACCCCTTATTATTGTTGATTCTATTTACATAAAAGTGTTCAGCAAGGTGCATCCCGGAATAGTCCTGGGCAAAATCACCGGAATAATGAATATAGCCGCGGACTTTCTGCTTTTTTGGGCGCGCAGGCTCATTGTCCTTTCAATTAAAAAGATCAGGGCGTTTTTGAGAATGACGGTCGTCCTTGTATATTTAATCCCTAAGCTCGTATATTTTTATATTCTGACTGCCTTAATATGCAGAATTAAAAAAACGGCCAAGCGAACGAGGAAAAATATCGTAACGGTTTTTACCGGTGCAGAGGAAGCGATGATTTCGGTCAGCAGTCTTGAATCCATAATTGCCGTTGCCGCGCTTATAGCGATTGTACTATTTAATATTTTAGGAGATTGATTTATGGGAAACTATCTTACGTTATTAATAATTATACCATTGCTGGGCGCGTTGTTTGAAATTGTTAACGCCAGGTATTTCAGGATCGTAACCGGGATCTTTTCCCTTGCCATGTCCGTGCTTGTTCTGTGTTTTACCGTGTTCTTTGTATGGAAGTTCGCCCCGTCTTCCGCCACTCCCCAGCTTCTGGACTACAGCTTATGGATACCTGACTGGGGCATAAGTTACAAGCTGGGCCTGGACGGTTTGAACACCGCGGGGCTTATTCTTGTCAGCGTGATCTTTTTTGTTTTTTCAATATTATCGTTCAGGGACATAAAACCGCCGCTTTTTTATATAATGATGATGCTGCTTGAGTCTTCCGTCATCGGGTTTATACTTTCCTATGACCTGATCCTCAAAATACTTTTCTGGGAACTTTCATGGATCCCGGTCTTTTTTATACTATTAAGAATGGAAAAGCAGAGTATCAGCCTGTTTTTTTCAAAGTTCTGGTTTGTCAGCGAGCTGCTGCTTGTTCTCGCGTGTGTTTTTATGTTTAACAAGATTACGGGTACCTATGACCTGGAAAAAATAATGAAAACACAGGTAACTCCTTCAGGGACAAACAAGGTTGTTTTCCTGCTGTTTATTTTGTCTATTTTCATGAGGGCCGCGGTTTTCCCCTTTGATTCCTGGCTTATAAAATCATTGAAGAACACGAATTCAAGCTCGGCTTTAATAACCGGCGTGGTTGTCGTTATTTTGCCGTTTTTCTTCTTTACCCACGTTGTATCCACCGTGTTTTACGCGGAGCTTACGGAATATTTCGATATTCTTTCAACGGTGCTGCTGGTCGGCATTTCGGTTAACGTGGTGAGGCTCTTTCTTTCAAGAACGATTTCCACCCTTATTACAACCCAGATCCTCCTGTTCAACTCCCTGATGATGCTTTTTCTTATAAAGCCGGATGAAACTATATTGCAGGCGTTTACCGAAGTGCTTGTAATAAAGTCCATGATCAATATCCTTATAATCTGTTTCGGTAAAAAACTGATAGAACTGTCGAGAAAGGCCGGTTCCTCAGGGCTGGTAACGATTTCTCCCTTTGTCACATGGGCCTTTGTACTTCCGGTCGTTCTTTCCTTCGGTATTCCGGGCCTGACCATGGCCAAGCCCGTGCTTCTTGTAATTTCCAAGTGGTATACCAAATCCGTGTTTTTAAGCTCAAGCGCGGCTGTTCTTGTAATAGGAGCGTTTTTGCTTTCGTCTCTTAACATCGCCCATTTTTTCAAAAAAACGGACAAAAAGCCGGTATCCCTGTTCAGTTATAAGTACGTTATCATTATTTCCATTGTTGTTATCATAACCGCTTTCATATCCATAAAGCCCGCGGTGGTGCATAAGTTTGCCGGCAGCTACTATACGAATATTCTCGCGGACAGGGGTTATTGATGTTTGATCTGAAGCTTTTCATGCCTGAATTCAGCATAGTTCTGACTATAATAATCCTCTGTTTCTTCCTGATCGAGGGGAACAAGTCCAGAAACAATTCAAGGAACATTCTGGACACGGTTTTTGTAACCGGTTTGTCCATCTCCGCGTTCTGGCTGCTTCTCCAGTTTTTTTCCGAGCCGGTCGCCAATTACAAGCTTCTTATCTACAGGGACAGGTTTTCCACTATTTACAAATTATATTTTATTTTTGCTGCGTTATATTTTATGTTTAATTACAGTATCAGGTACCATATAATGGAAAGGCTTTCGGTACTGTCGTTTGTGCTGGCCGTGTCTTTTCTTTTTACTTCAATGTCCAGGCTGCTTACTTTCGTGTCTTTTTCCCTTTTGATTGTCTCCTCGTACGGTTTTATCCTTACGCGCTTTCGCCCCAAGAAGGACCTGGTCCTGCTTGCTTCGTCAATGCTTATGCTTGTGCTTGTATACCAGTCGTCAACCGCGATACCCCTGCTGCTTATGCTTATAGTTCCCGTAATTCTTATCCATTTCTCCGCCGACAAGTCCATTGAGGGGTTCCTTGTTTATTTTATAATACCGGCTGTTACGTATCTTATTATCAGGTATTCCGACGCTGCCGATGTTAACCCGCTGTTTTTCAGGTCTTTAAGGATAATAGGCCTTTCATTGCTTACGGCTTCGGCGATATTGCTTTTTTCATCCGTAAGGGACTGGAAAAGGAACGCCAAGTACGGCCTGTTTTACATAGCGCATATTATTTTCATGCTGGGCATAAACACCATTGAAACAAAAATCCTGGCCATCATTATGATATTTCTGCTTCCCGTCATATATACCCACGAGTTTAATTTCTTTACCGTGCTTAACTTGTCCATGCTGCCCCCGTCGCCCATGTTTCTTATAAAGGTATCCCTGCTGACCATTATTTTCAGCACCGGCAACATGGCTGAAAAGATCATACTTCCTCTTTCCGGATTTTTCTTCGCGGTTTACGCCGCGCTTGACGTGTCATCCACGGATATCAGGAAAAAGATAAGCATAATTCCGGGCAGGATCTTTTTTAAGTACCTGTCCGTTATAGTGGTCTTTTTTTGTCTTGTGTATTTTGAAATGGTCAAAAACATGCTTAAAACAACAATACTTGCCCTGGCGGGGAATATTCAGTCATGATGCTTTTCAGGAACTTACTGCTGTTTACGCTTCTTTCGTTTGCTTTTGCCTCTGTTGTTCTTGTGCTCAGTTCGGACTTTGTCGGCCTGTTCTACAAGCTGTTTTTTACTGTTTCGTTTTTTTGCCTGTTTTTGCTTGTTTATATAAATAAAAGGGGCAGTCTTTGAAGGTATTTTACGAGAGCATAATACCGGTTTTAACCGCGTATATTTTTATTTTTTACAGTTCTAAATCGCCCGCGTATTATATAAAGGCTTTTTTTGCCGGGGATAATGTAAAGCGCCTGTACCTTGCCATCCCGTCTGTTTTTTACATGCTGATGCTGGTAATACTGGGCAGGCTGCTTATACCGTATTACAGCAATTTCTCGTTAATGATCCTTCCCATCTCAATGGCCCTTTTTCTGGCAACGGTCGCGTACATGGTCTATTTTACCTGTTACAACGCGCTGTCGAACATGATCATATCCAGGTTTTTTATCCGTGTCTTCGAGTTGCTGCTTTTTGTTTTCGGAATTATCATCCTGATGGTCATGGTGCACAATAAACTGTCCGTGGATTATATGAACCTTGAATTTGAACGGCTGAATATCCTGCTTTTTATCGTTTTCTGGCTTGAATTTCTGATTATGGTTCCCGCCGATATGCTCGAATCCGGCATCCTGGGGGTTTCTATAGTCGACCTTGTTTCGGGAAAATACAAGTTGATGGCAATCCTTGTCTATTCCACGTTCAGGCTGATCTTTCTTTCGTATATTTTTCTGATGCTTGTTCCCCTGCGTGAGAATATATATGTCATGCAGGGAATATTTCTTATTTTTGCTGTGTTGACAATAATCCTGTCAGGCTATATCAAGTCCTCCAGGCGAGGGTCTATTTATGTATTATTGATCAATTTTGTGTTATATTTGATCCTTAATTTTAGGGAAGATATATTGTTATGTTTGAAGTAATTCTGGTATCAATACTGTTACTGGTGGTTTTTCTGCATTTCCTGCTGGATACCAGGTTTAACCTTCCCTTTATAGTTGTGTCGTTATTATGCCTGGTGATCATGTATAAGTTTTTAGGAGACAATATTTCGTTCCTGGGTATTCTGCCTTTTACCTTTATATTTATTTTTTATTTTTTTTCATTCAAAAAAAAGAAACTGCTCAGCGTAAGGGAATATGTGCTTATCTTTGTTTTTTCCGTTGTGGCGTTCTTTTTGGTTAATGAAATATGGTTTGGCATGGTCAGAAACTCCGACTACAAGGGCGTAATGGATATATCCCTGTTTCTTTTTTTGCCGGTACTCTTTTTGCTGGGTACAACCATTGTCGAAGAGGTGAACAGGAATGAGTAATATTATGCTTATCGTTCTTTTTGCCGGTTTGCTTCTGGTGCTGTCTTCCTATGTGCATCTTTTTGTTTTTACGTCATCTTCGTCGTGCGTAGCCTCCTTTCTTTTAAACCTTACGGGGTTTTTCATGCTTTGCTCCTGTCTTTACGGCAGGCAAAATGACATGTTCCTGCTGCTTCTTTTCATAGCCGTGCTTACCGTGCAGTTTCTGTGGATATCATTGCTGGCATTGAACAGAAAAAGGGAGGAGAGCCGTACATGAAGGAACTCTGCGTACTCTCGAACATAATTCCGTTTGTTATG
>JAFGOL010000102.1 GCA_016926495.1 Oligoflexia bacterium | reverse complement strand
TTATTGATTAAAAAACGGAGTGAATATGAAAAAAGTATTTGAATGGAACAAATTCTCGGAAGTCGAAAGGAAAAAAATTCTTACAAGGCCTGCTTTTTTAAAAGGAGAAAAGCACCAGAAAGACGTAACCGCCATAATTAATGAAGTAAAAGCGTCGGGTGACAAAGCCTTATATGAATTTACTTCCCGTTTTGACAAAGTCAATTTGGATAAACTTGAAGTTACGCAGGATGAAATCTACGAAGCAGAGAAACAGGTTGATAAAAAATCCCGTGAAGCGATTAACAGGGCTTACAAACAGGTATATAATTTTCATCTCGCACAAAAACAGCCTGATATAAAAATGGAAGTATCCAAAGGTATATTTTGCAAACGCCTGGCAAGACCTGTGCAAAAAGTCGGACTTTACACTCCCGGAGGAACTGCTCCGCTTATATCTACCGTAATCATGCTGGGGGTACCCGCGCAAATCGCCCAATGTGATTTAAAAGTTTTATGCACACCTCCGGACAAAAACGGTAAAATTAATCCTTATATCCTGTATGCCGCATCCCTGTGCAAAATAGACAGGGTCTTTAAAATAGGCGGCGCACAGGCAATAGCCGCCATGGCGTACGGAACTGAGTCAGTACCTGAAACCGATAAGATATTCGGACCCGGAAATTCGTGGGTAACTGAAGCAAAAGTCCAGGTATCGCGGGATCCTAACGGAGCCGCACTTGATATACCCGCCGGACCTTCGGAAGTTCTGGTTATCGCCGATGACACGTCCGAACCGGAATTTGCAGCGATCGACTTACTGTCACAGCTTGAGCACGGAGGCGACTCCCAGGCTGTACTCGTATCGCCAAGTACCGAGATTATTGACAGGACCCGTGAATCACTTGCCCGGCTGGTCGAAACTTTACAGAGAAAGGATATCCTCAGGGATTCCATGGAAAACGCCCTGTTTATCAAAGTAGATGATATCAACCAGGCATTTGAAGTTTCAAATCTGTACGCGCCAGAACACCTTATTGTTCAAATCGAGAATGCGCATAAATTTGTAGATATGATCACCTGCGCGGGTTCCGTTTTCCTGGGTAAATGGACACCGGAATCAGTAGGTGATTACGCAAGCGGAACAAACCACGTACTGCCCACCTACGGTTTCGCAAAGGCATACAGCGGTCTTTCGGTGGAAAGTTTCCAGAAAAAAATAACGGTTCAGGAACTTACAAGAGAAGGTTTGAAAAGCATAGGCCCGGTGGTAGAACTACTTGCAGAAATGGAAAAACTTGACGCCCACAAAGAAGCGGTAAGTAAAAGGTTGAAAAAAGCAGAGGAAGAAAATGACTGACATATATAAACTTGCAAGAAAAAACATTGTTGATATGAAGGCATACAGCTCGGCAAGGTCCATTGTAACAAAGGCTGACGTATTTATGGACGCGAACGAAAATCCCCTTGAGCCCGAACTGGATATCCTGGGGGATACTTGTATCAACAGGTATCCGGAACCCCAGCCCGAAGAAATTAAAAAAGGCATTTCGTCGCTTTACAAAACAAAAATCGAAAATATTTTCATGGGCAGGGGGAGCGATGACGCGATAGACGCCCTGGTAAGGGTATTTTGTGAGGCCGGAAGAGACAGCATTGCAATCTGCCCTCCCACATACGGTATGTACGAAATTGCCGCGCAGATCCAGGGAGCGGAAACTATTAAGATCCCGTCAACTGCCGATTTTGACATAAAACCTGAAAACATACTCAAAAATATTAACAATAATACAAAACTTGTTTTTTTATGCTCACCCAATAATCCCACGGGAAATCTTCTGAACAGGAATTCCATTCTCGAATTGTGCAAAAAGCTCGAAAACAGGGCCCTTGTAATCGTTGACGAGGCATACATTGAATTCGCGGGTAATACAAGCAGCCTTGTCGATTATACCGAAAGCAATGTAAATCTGGTTGTTATGAGAACTTTTTCAAAAGCGTTTTCCCTTGCAGGCGCAAGGTTCGGAGTGGCAATCGCAAACAGAGACGTTGTATCGCTGTTAAACAAGGTGAGGGCACCCTACCCCATCTCCACTCCGTCCATAATTGTTATTAAAAAGATGCTTGAATATATCATGTCCGACGAGGGAAGCAAGGCCGTCAAAAACAGAATTAAAACAATAATAAAAAACCGTAACTCACTTATGGAAAAAACGGGTAAACTGCCTTTTGTTGAAAAAGTATTCAGAACGGATGCCAATTTTTTTGTCATTAAGGTTGATGACGCAAAGGGGCTTGTTGCCTTCTGCAGGGAACAGGGAATAATAATAAGGGACAGAAGTAATGAGCCGGGTCTTGAAAACTGCGTAAGGATTACAACAGGTACAGAAGAAGAAAACAATAAACTTATTAAATGTTTTGCAAAGTGGAGTAAAAAATGAGCAGGAAATACCTTTTTATTGACAGGGACGGAACCTTAATTAAAGAGCCTGAAGACGAACAATATGACAGTCTTGACAAACTTGAGCTTACGGACAACGTAATACCTGCTCTGTTGCGGCTTAAAAGCAGGGGGTACGCCTTTGTAATGGTTACAAACCAGGACGGGCTCGGCACAAAAAGCTTCCCCATGAAAACTTTTGTTAAACCGCAAAACAAGCTGCTCGGTATTCTGAAAAGCCAGGGCATAGAATTTGAGGAAATACTTGTTTGTCCTCATTTTGAAAAGGATAAGTGCGTGTGCAGAAAGCCTAAAACGGCTCTTGTTAAAAAATACCTCAACCCATGTGTAATGGATTATGACAATTCATATGTAATAGGCGACAGGAAAACCGACCTTGAACTTGCAAGAAACATGGGAATTAAAGGAATCAAGATCGGAAAATGGGATGATGTCGCCGCTCGGATACTGGGGGCTTCAAGAACTGCGAAAGTGGAAAGGAAAACCGGTGAAACCGCAATATCCGTTTATATTAATCTCGACAAGAAGAGCGGGACGAAAATCTCCACGGGAATAGGTTTTTTTGACCATATGCTGGAGCAACTCTCTAAGCACGCCGGTTTCGAACTTGTGTTAAAAGCGACCGGAGATTTAAAAGTTGACGAGCACCACACGGTTGAAGACACAGGCATTGCGATTGGTGAAGCTCTTTTAAAGGCTTTGGGAGATAAATCGGGAATAAACCGCTACGGTTTTTTGCTGCCTATGGACGAAGCAGAGGCCCAAGTTTCAATTGATCTGAGCGGACGATCGTACCTGGCATTTGAAGCTAATTTCACGCGTGACAAGGTTGGTGATTTTCCGACAGAGATGGTATCTCATTTTTTCAGGTCTTTAAGCGAAGCATTAAAGGCCACGATACACATAAAGGCCACGGGGCAAAATAATCACCATATTATCGAAGCTGTTTTTAAATCCTTTGCAAATGCACTGGGACAGGCTGTAAAACAAAACACGGACGGAGATATTCCGTCAACAAAGGGAATTTTATGATTACAATTATTGATTCAGGCGGAGCAAATATATCGTCTATATTGTTCGGAGTCGAAAGGCTGGGTAAAAAGGCATGGTTAACGGCCGATATTAAAAAAATATCAGAAGCCGACTATGTGATATTGCCGGGAGTGGGCACTGCCAATGATTCAATGCAGAGGCTGAAAAACGCGGGTCTTATTGACTGCATAAAAAACCTTAAACAGCCTGTCCTGGGTATTTGCCTCGGAATGCAACTTCTGTTTGATTATTCCGAAGAAGGTCAAACGCAAATGCTGGGTATCATTGAGGGCAATGTTACCCTGATGCGTCCTCAGGGCTTAACAATTCCTCACATGGGTTGGAACAATCTTAAACTAATCAAAAAAGATTCTCCTGTTGCAAAGGGAATCAAAGACAATGATTATTTTTATTTTGTGCACTCATACATGGCGGCCTTAAGTGATAACGTAACAGCTTATACGGAGTACGGTGAAAAGGTAGCAGCCATAGTTAACAAAAACAACTTTTACGGAACGCAGTTTCACCCTGAACGTTCGGCAGAAGCCGGAGCCGTACTATTAAAAAATTTTCTGGAGCTTAAATAATGAGAATATACCCCGCAATTGATTTAATAGAAGGAAAATGCGTAAGGCTTTTTAAGGGTGATTTCACTAAAAAAAAAGAGTACAGCGCAAACCCTGTTGACACTGCCCTGTCTTTCAAGGAAAACGGTTCGGAATACATACACATTGTCGATTTAGACGGAGCAAAGTCCGGAAACCTGAAACAGATTGATATTATTAAAAAAATCATCAAGGAAAGCGGTCTTAAAGCACAGGTCGGAGGCGGAGTAAGATCAGACGAAGCAGTTAAAAGTCTGATAGATTCGGGGGCAGATAAAATCATAATAGGTAGTCTTGCAGTAAAGGACCCGCTCGCGGCAGAATCGGTTATAAAAAATACAGAACCTGAAAAAATAACCCTGGGGCTTGATATTATGTGGAAAAAAAACATCCCCCGCATCGCAATAAACGGATGGACACAGGCAGGAGATAAGGATTTTTATGAAGTTCTAAAAAAATATTCCGCTTTGGGCATTAGACACATACTATGTACTGATATAAGCCGTGACGGTACTCTTGAAGGTCCGAACTTTGCACTGTATAAAAGCCTGCAGATTTATTTCCCGGAATTAAACTTCTTTGCATCTGGAGGCATAAGCAAACTTGATGATATAGCAAAACTCAAAAAGATAGGTCTTTTCGCGGCGATAACAGGAAAAGCAATTTATGAGAATAAATTCACGGTCAGGGAGGCTCTTGATGTTAACTAAAAGAATAATACCATGCCTTGACGTAAGAGACGGAGTTGTCGTTAAAGGTGTAAAATTCAAGGATCATGTGGTACTTGGCGAAATACTGGAACTTGCAGGTGGGTACAGAGATATGGGAGCTGATGAATTAGTTTTTTATGACATAACCGCAAGCCCGGAGGGAAGAGCGGTTTCAAAGGAATGGATTACAAAGACTGCAAGGCTTCTAGACATCCCGTTTTGCGTTGCCGGCGGGATAAGAAGCGTTGAAATAGCAAGAACGATTTTAAATGCCGGTGCAGATAAAATATCAATCAATTCACCTGCACTTGAAAACCCAGATTTAATAAACCAGCTTGTCAGGGAATTCGGCTCACAGTGTGTTGTAATAGGCATTGATTCCATGATGGAAAACGGAGATTATTTTGTATACCAGTATACGGGAAGCGTAAAAACAATAAAATCCAGTAAAAGAAAAACAATAGACTGGGTAAGGGAAGTACAGGAACGTGGCGCCGGTGAAATCGTTTTAAACTGTATGAACCAGGACGGGACAAGGGAAGGTTACGATGTCGGTCAGCTTGCAAAGATAAGAAAGATATGTTTGATACCCCTTATCGCGTCCGGAGGAGCTGGAAAGATTGGGCACTTTACGGATGTTTTTAAAAACGCTGATGTTGATGCAGCTCTTGCGGCCGGAATCTTTCACAGAAGGGAAGTAACGATACCGGATCTTAAAAAGGAACTAAAAAAATCAGGAATAGAGGTGAGAATATGAAGTTTGATATAAGCACTATTGACTGGGAAAAAAACGACGGATTAATTCCGGCCGTTATACAGGATGTTAATACTCTACAGGTATTAATGTTGGGGTACATGAATAAAGACTCCCTGCAGCAAACATTGCGTACTGACAAGGTAACATTCTGGAGTAGAACAAAAAAATCATTATGGACAAAAGGACAGACATCCGGAAATTTTTTAACACCTGTCAACATGTCAATTGATTGTGATAATGACACATTACTTATACAGGCAATACCAGACGGACCAACCTGTCACACAGGTGCAGTAAGCTGTTTTTCGGGCATAACAAAAACAGGAGCAGGATTTTTGGGAAAGCTATTCAGGGTCATAGAACAACGTCATAGGGAAAGGCCCATAAATTCATACACATCAAAACTTTTTGACAAGGGGCTTGACCGCATAGCGCAAAAAGTGGGAGAAGAAGCAGTAGAAACCGTTATTGCGTCAAAAAATAATAGTACCGACCTCTTTTTAAATGAGGCTGCTGATCTTATTTTTCATCTTCTTGTGCTTGTAAAAGCCAAAAATCTGAATATAGATATGCTTATGGACGTACTGGAAGAAAGGCATAAATAAGAAAACCTCAGAAAACCTCAGACGAAGCACAATGTTCAGACTAAATGTCTAACAGGAATTTCGTAGATAAATGGCAACAAAGCCCTGTAATGCTTGCTGGTACTGGTTTTAAGAGGTGAGAGGGCGTAGTACCCCACTGGCATTAATCTGGTAGCCCCATGCGCGTAGGACTTCGGCCTGGATCTTCGTTGGTGTTTCCAGGCGGCGGACTGGTTACCCACCCGTTGCCTTGTAGCTTATACTAATTAGTGTTCAAGATTGCGTTAATAATCCATTTGTACCCTGTAACACTTGTGACCGTCTTTTTGTCTGATTCCAAGGTATTTAAAGCGTGAACCAATAAATTTTGTACGTCATCCAACGATTTAAAAACCTTGTTATCAAACCATTTTTGCCTGATTTCTTTCCATAGATTTCAACTGGATTTAACTCGGGGCTATAAGGAGGCTGGAACAATAGCTTTATATTTGCCGGTACCACAAGGTCGTTATCCCGGTGCCAAGATGCTGAATCCATAAACATTAAAATATTTTCGTCAGAATACCTTCGGGAAACTTCTTCAAGGAATACGTTCATTGCCACATGATTAGCATCAGGAAGTATTAATGATACCAACTCACCATCAATAGGCGATACTGCGGCATACGTATATGTATACTCTCTTATTATCTGATATTTACCTATTGGTCTCATACCTTTAGGTGCCCAGCATTTTTTTATTTCTGTTATCCTGCCGAATCTTGCTTCATCCTGAAACATCAGCCGGATAGGCTTTGTTGATTCTGCTTTCTTGATTTTTAATAGTAAACTTAAGTTTTCTTTAAAGTTTTTCTGTTTTTTTTATCCGCTTTGGGATGACTTTTTCTTGGCGTTATTTTTCTCCAATTATGACGGTGTAATAGATCATAAATCGTTGACTTCGCTACCTTCTTGCCTATCTTTTTCTCATAGGCTTTTTGTATCTCTGATACTATTATTATTCCCGATTGTTCTGACTTTCCTGTAAAACTTTGTAAAAACTCTTTTTCTGTTTCATAATCAAGGTAAGCTTTACGACGACCACCCCAGTTATCACCTTGTTTTTTACCTTTCATGTAATCTTTGTTCAGTTGCAATACTGTTCGCTTAGAGCGTCCTATGATTTCTCCGGCGTCTGACAAAGATAACCCATGTTTGTACGAAAGCAAAATACTTTGAGCTGCTCTTATCTCATTCGCTGAATCTGTCTCTTTTACTACCGTTAATGCTTTGGCTATTGCTTCTTTTTTATCCATAAATCCCCCTCCTGATATCTACGGATAGTGTATCATAAAACGCAATCTTGAACACTAATTAGTATTAATTTGTGTCAAAGGTCTGCTCGTCAAACACTGTTTGTATTTTGTACATTAACTGTAAAAACATTATACAGGTCTCTGCTTTTTAATTTATTGAATTTAAAAAAACAAAAGAATAACAAGAAGTTAGCCTAAAGGTTCGTGGCATGTTTTATGCATAAATATTAAGATATTATGAACTTTGTCAAAGTATGTTTAATTATTATACTGATACTTCCTAGCAGCCTTTTCTGCAAGGAAGAAGCCATGTCTTCTATTAATCCAGACGATTATATTAAATTTGTGGCATTAGTTCTTGGTTTTGAAGTAGAACCTGACGATAATAATTCAGTATCGACATTTGAACCTTATGGACAGATAACACCTGAGGAAACCTTGAGTACAATTAATGTGATAAGTTGGGCACTTGGCACAAAGCCTCCCCCACGTAATGTATTTCTTTCAAGATTTCTTCAGGGCTTTTTAAAAGGTGTAGCACACGGTTGCAAGAACATTATTTTAGCAGGCAGTTTTGTTGGTCTTTTTCAGGAACTGACTCGTGATGGTATACGTATACTTGATAGCGATGATATGTCAGATGAGGTTGCCAAAATAACAAACGAAAAGCTTGAATTATTATTAATGGTTCCTCATGCAATACTGACGTATGTGCCAAAGAATATTGAGTACTATAATAAACTTGAGGAAGGAGATAAGGGTGAATTTATAGGGCATGTTTATGGACGTTATCTTGTTGAAGTAGGTTTAAATGGTTATTTTGCAGCAAAGGGATTAGTAAAAATTACAAAAGCTATAGAAAAAGAAGTCCCTTCAGTGATAAAGGCCAGGCAAGCAATTAGCGAAAGGTTATTACCTGCTAAAGCACAAGGAGGTTGTGGATCAAATTCAATAGTAGCTGTAGGAACTTCTCAGTTTCCTGCTTTGATGACAAATGGAGCAGGAGAGGGTGTTTTTACTGGTTTGAATTCTTTATACGGTATGACCCAATTAATTGATGGGGCTGAGCATGTAACTGGTGCACCTTTGAGTTCTTTTATTGCTGATAGTTTAAAATTGCTTGAAAACTTCCCAAGTCTATTAAAGGTGATGAAAAAACTACAAGTAAGGCTTGATGATCCAATTGAGGGAGAAAAAATCAGGCTTGCAATTGAAAACGCTCAAAAAGTTTTAGTTACAGATGAAAATGCTATTGGTGAGATAAAAAAAATATTATCAAGAGATACTCGTTTGACTCGAAAAGAAATCAAGGCATTGATAATAGCAAGAGTTTTTGGAGAAGAAATAGCAGAGCGTGAACCATTTGACAATATTAAAAGAACAAAAAGCAAGGACAATGGAGGAGATTTCCCTCCAGGACGAGTTGATAAATTTATTAAGGGATATCCTCTACAAAACACAGAAGTTAAAATTGGACAGGAGACGGCATTAGAAAGATATAACCAGTTAACAGGCAAACAATTTTCAGAGTTACCTCAAGTTCCTGAACAATATGGTGGTGGAGAAGGTGTTAATTATCCAATACGGGGAAATAATGATTATGGTAATATTGCAATAAAAAAGTGGCGAAAAAAAAGTAGACAAAAATTTGAAGGTTCTTCAAAAGGATTATTATTGCTTAAGGATATGCTTCAGCCTATAAAAGAACATATAAGAATTATAAAAGTATATGAAATAAATAAAGAAGGTTACTATATTGTAAAAGAATTTATTGACGATGAAAGCATTATGACATTAAAAGTAGCCTTAAAAAGTCCAGATTATGCTTCAAAGGCAAAGCAAGCGAAAGATCGCGTAGTAGAATTTATAAAGGAAAATAAAAATCCGTTATTAGAAAGGTTGTTAAAAACAATAAATACTGAACAACCAAGTGCAAACCTTTTGTGGTACATTGAGGAAGGTAAAATATTAATTATTGATACTCCAGGGTATTAGAGTCTGCAACGAAGAGAGGTGAAATTAATTTAATTTTATGCTACACTTTAAGGAAAAAATTTTTTCATAATTCTACTTCACCTCCTTGTTAAAACTGGCATAATTTAAAAGATTTAGTTCGTCCAAATTTAATCCATGTTCATGACGGTGTGGTCGAACATTTTGAGGATGCTCTGGAAGGTATAGAGTCTGATAATGTCCTCATCTTCACCGGCAAGATTACCGGTTTCTTTATCGACAAGCCCCTTGTCCGCGAGTTCCTTAAGGCCTTCCTCGTATAACGGTATATTTTTTATACCTATATCCTGAAAAGATATGCTTTTTAATCCCATGCCAGCAGTTGTTTGCTGCATCTTGCTGTAACTCATTAGCCTGTTTAAAATGGCGATCGAGGTATGACTTAAAAGGAGATACCGCTCCGTCTGAACTTCTGTCTTTAAAAAATCATTAAATTTATCAAGGTAATCAATATTAATATTCAAATGCTGCCCGTCACCTGCATCAATAAAATTGTGCTCACACAACCCCTTCCAGAAAACCTTGAACGGTATCTGGCATTCGCCAAGCATATCATTAATATCGTACAAAAATCCCTCAACAACCATGTCCTTTGAATTGCCGGTATAATCGGCATATAAAAGCTTAATGCTTTTAATGAACCTTTCGACTTCCAGATAAATATTCTGCGAAATCTTGTCAACCTTCATGCCCTTTTTCTGAAATTCATAAACACTCTGAAGCAACGCAAGCTGCTGATCCGCCGCGCGAAATCTGTTAACTATAGTCTTGAAAATGGGCATTATCCAGTTAGGAAGCATGGAAAGGTCCTTATCTCCGTCAATAACAAGCACCCTTATATCCGTCAAAGCTTCAACGGAAGCAGAGCGCGGCTCGGCGTCAAAAAAGCTCAACTCCCCGAAAATTTCACCTGAGCCAAGAACTGCGAGGGTTACCTTCTGGTTCATGTATGTTTTAAAGACACGTACCTTGCCTTCCTTTATAATATACATTTTACGGGATCTTTCATTTTCCGTCATAAGCACTGTGCCGGCTTTAATTGCAACAATCTGATCAATAACCGTATTATCAGCCATAAAACATATAATAACCCAAAAAACTTATAAAATCAGCATCTTTGAAAAAAAATAGAAAACAGAATCAGGAATAAGTTTTATAGCCCAGGCAATCAGTCTCCACCTCTTTGTAATATACGCCTTACGTTTTTTCCTCTTGATCGCACTAAAAATCTGCTTCGCTGCTTTTTCAGGAGTAGCAACCCAGAATTTATGCCCTCTCACAAGGGCGGTATCAACAAAACCAGGTGCTATATCCGTAACAGCAATATTATGTCTTTCCTTTACAAATTTATGTCTTATACCCTGTAAAAAAGTACTCACGTATGATTTGGACGCACAATATACCGATGAATCGGCATACCCCCTTATACCGGCGATTGAAGAGATACCAACGATATGACCGTAACCCTGTTTCATAAAAAACTTGCTTACAACGAAAGCTATCGCGGTAAAGCCGGTAATATTAACGCCTATAGTTTCATTATCCTTGTACCATTCCATGTTTTCATTTATATAGCCTGTGCCTGAATTTATAACAACCAGATCAACCGGCCCCATCTCGTAAAGTAATTCTTTCATGGCATTAATGGTGTTTCCAACCTGCATCAAATCCATAAACTTGATATAAGATTTTGTTTTAAGCTCGGTTTTAAGGCTTTCAAGAAGTTCCATCCTTCTTCCGGTAATACCAACTTCATATCCGTTGACGGCAAGTATCTTCGCAATAGCCCTGCCTATTCCAGACGTAGCGCCAATAACAACAGCTTTCATAGTCTGCTTATTTCAACCTCCCATGGATGAATATTGGTTTCGAGGCAGGTACGGGCCACGTAATTCATTTCCTTAAGATAACCGTTTAACACATCAAGATCGCATCTTTCGCCAAGATTATATTCTCTGAAAAATTCGTCAAGTTCATCCTTGGGTATGTAACTCACTTTGCTGCCCGTTGTTTCGCACGTATAGTCATCACGTTCGCTAACATCAGATATCTCACCGGCATCATAATCCCTTATAAGTATTTCAAGCCAGTCCTGAATGGTTGGTTCATCCGTATACGCGGCATCAAGCAATGATTCTTCTTTTTCCCCTGCGCCGAAAGTAACAGTATTATCGTTAATCTTTACATTAAGCTGTATATCAGGATCCATTTCCTGCAATATCTTTACAAGCTCACTGACTTTCATAATAAACAGGTTATACCTATAATATTGTCTGGTCTACAAAAACCAGTGAGTTAGGATGAAGTTTTAAAAAACTAGCGGGTATTTGCGGGTCAGGTTCCGTATTAATAAAATTATTGAAAATACCTTTTTTATTATCTCCCGAAACCAAAAGCAAAACCAGATGTGAGCCTAAAATTTCCTTTAAACCTAATGTAATGGCTTCACTATATTTTCCATTTTTAGGTATCGATGATTCAGCAAGCTTGACCATCCTCACAGTATCATAAGGAGATGAATAAGGTTCATTAAAAGCAATATGTCCATTGATACCCAGTCCTAATATAGTGATATCAATACTGCCTATTTTAACGAGTACATTAGAGTATCTTTTACATTCTCTCACAGGATCCTTGGCTGCTCCGTCTAAAAAAAGAATGTTTTTTTCACTAATACCCATGGGTATTACAAAATTATGCTTAATAAAAAAGGCGAAGCTGTCTTTGTCATCCATGGAAATACCCACGTATTCATCCAGTTGGATACACCTTAATCCCGAACTAATTACGGGAGTTACTTTATCTGCGAGGATTTTGTAAAGCCCCACAGGCGAATTACCTGCGGCGACACCAACTACACTGGACGATTTTTGGGAAAGGACTGAGAAAACGATTTCTGCAGCCCTGCCGCTCATGTCATCGTAGTTGCTACAATAATGAACCATCATATCGTAATATTCTAACAAAATCAGGATCTTTTAACAACGGACGAAAAGCCTTATCACGATATGCTTTTGCCTTATATGACAAATCAAGCCTTACTACCTTTTCAAGTATCTTAAGAGCTGTATTTTTATCATTCAAAAGATTATAGGTTGACGCCTTGTGATACAGTATTTCAGCATTCCTGTTATCACGCTCAAGAAGCCTGTCATAAAATTCAATAGCGTCCTTATGCCTGTTCATGCTGTTAAGAACATGCCCCTTGTAAATACTTACAATCGTGTTGTCTGGATTAATCTCAAGGGACTTATTATATGCTTCAATCGCGGCATCATATAGCTTCAGTTGAGACATAATAATACCTCTTGTCCCCCATACATTTTCGTTAAGAGGATCAAGCTCTATAGCTCTGTCATTGGCCTTAAGTGCGGCTTCGTATTCGCGTCGGCTAAGCAGGACTATTGCCTTGTTGTTCCATGCCTTTTTATTTTCCGGTTCCAGGCTGATTACACTTTCATATGCCTGAAGCGCAGCTTCATATTGCCCGATCTTATTCAGGGCCAGTCCCTTATAATACAATGTATCAACATCACCGGGATTAAGTTCAAGAGCCCTTTCGTAAGCCTCTATGGCTTCTTTATAAAAACCAAGTTCCACATAGCAGCAACCTTTATAATACCACCCGTCTTCATTAAAGGAGTTGAGTTTAAGAGCATTGTCATAAGCATTAACAGACTCCTGATACATTTCCATTTCATACAATACAAAGCCCATATGGTTCCAAATTTCATCATTATCAGGATCAAGCTCTGAAGCGACTTCAAAAGCTTCAAGAGCATCTTCGTACCATTCAAGGTTCAGAAGGGCTATGCCTTTATTGGTCCATGTTTCATCGTCGGCAGGATCAATTTCTATTGATTCGTCAAATGCCATAAGGGACTCAACGTACTCACCCCTTTCAAGACATTCGATCCCCCTGTTAAACCATTCGCATTCTTCGTCAGGGATATCTTCATCATCCATGGAAGTTTCATCAAAAACATCAAATTCAATATCTTCATAAAAATAGCTGGAATCTTCCGGATTTTTAAGTTCCTTTGCCATAGTAAAAGCATGCTCGGAATCCTGATATGCACCTGTTTCAGAAAGTGTCAGTCCCTTGTAATACCACGCATCTTCATGCCCGGGTGAAAGCTGTAGTGCTTCGTCCAGAGAAAGAAGCGCAAACTCATACTGATGCATATTATAGTAACATAGACCAAGGTAAAACCACACATCGGGATTCTCGGGATCAATCTCGGACGCCATCTCGAAAGACTCCAGGGCAGCCTGATACCAGCCTATATTCATTAATACCAGCCCCTTGCCTAACCACTTATTGTCATCACCGGGATCAAATTCTATGGATGTTTCATAAGCTTCAAGCGCTGAACCGTAGCTACCCTTCTCATTCAATAATTCGCCCTTATTGTACCAGGACTGGGCAATATTTGCCGTATAGGGAATATTTTCATCAAAACTTATATGTTCCTGATCGTGTTCTGCGGTTTCTTCAAGAACCTCCTTTTGAT
>JAFGOL010000016.1 GCA_016926495.1 Oligoflexia bacterium | reverse complement strand
CAGCGAAAAAAGCTCTTTCCTGTTACTGTTTTCAGCCTCTATCAGCTTGTTATCGGCCTCGGATGCGTCTTCAGACGGTTTTAACAAACCGTCGTCGCCTTCGGTGGCTTTTTTCCTTTCATTTTTCAACGAGTTGATTTCCGAAAAAATCAACACTCTTTCGCCGAAATTCTTATGAAATACTTTCGGCAGATTAGAGAGGTATATGTCCTTATGCTTGGGATTAAAAACGGGCAGGACATTTTCATATTCAAGAGCTATCTGCTGGGCGGCGTACTCAAGGCTGGACTTGGAATACGTGGGAATATTTGCCGTCTTCATCTCGCTGTCCATGGAACCGTGCGACAGTTTAGGCGAAATAACCCACTCCCTGGGAACTGCAAAATTCAGCATGGAGGCAATCAGTAAAACAATAATCATAATTCCGTTTCTCCCCCTGATTAAATATTATTAATAAACGCAAACGCAAAATCATACAGCGCGTAAAGATCATCCCACGACGCAACACTCAGCGATGAATGAAGATACCTTGCGGGCAGGGCTGCGATACCTGTTTTTATCCCGGTAGAGGCGTTCTGTATTTTGCCCGCGTTTGTACCGCCGAAACCCGGCGTTTTGAACTGGTACCTGATCTTGTTCTGCCCGGCGATCCTGATCTGCTTTTCAGTTATCTCCGGTGAAATATAAACTGTTTTATCAGACACGGTAAAGGCAGGCCCGCCGCCGATCCTAGCAACTACTCTGGGTCCGCTGTTTCCGGGAGTATCGCAGGCAGTTGTAGCCTCAATCACAAGAGCGTATTCAGGAGTATTTTTCCTGATCACGGTGGGGATGCCGTAAGTTCCTCCCTCTTCCTGCACGGAAAAAGACAGGATAACGGTGCGCTCCGCCCGGTTTTTATCAAGCTCGGCGGCTATACCGAGCAACACGGCGCAACCCGCCCTGTCGTCAATCGCTTTAGACGAAAAAAGTCCGTTTTCCATTTCGCTGAATAAAGACATAAACGTAATCTGCGAGCCTATCCTGATCCCGGCTTCTTTGATCTGAGCCGGGTTACTGAACCCGCAGTCAAGAAACATCTGGTCAATAGGAACCGTGCCTGAATCACTTTTCCCGGCGACATGGGGTGGCAAAAGGCCTATTACCCCGCCGTATTTTTTACCGCTGTCGGAATGAACTTCATATCTCTGTCCCAACGCGGAGCGCGGGTCTATTCCGCCGTAATTAAGGACCCTTATGAAACCGTTGTCTTCGATGTATTGCACTATAAAGCCGACCTCGTCCATATGCGCGTCCAGAAGCACAGCGCCCTTGTCCGCATTTTTACCTTTAAAAACGGCTATAACACAGCCCATCGAGTTTACTTCAACTTCTGCCCCGGTTTCTTTTAACGCGCAAAGAATATATTCCCTGACTTCCTTTTCATATGACGGAATACCGGGCAGTGCCGTAAGTTCCCTCAGTAATCCTTTTAGCTTTTCCTTTTTCATAAGTCCTTACCCCGGTTATTCTCGAACCTAAGCCTCTGAATATAATAACTGATAAGAGACACCTGTACAAGTAAAACCACATATTGTATATTGCCTAAAATGTTCCGTGTTCATAAAGTCTTTATAATATTGCCGGCGCTTGCTTTTACGGCCTGTGCGAGTACCAAGATCCAGGTTGAGGACATATATTTCAAGGATCCCGGGAGGGAGCGCCTTATTCAGTCCTCTGAATATCACAATGAAGTTATAGCGACAAAGGATATCAGCAAAATCTGTTCCGATATTATTTTGAATAACGCGGGACCGTCGGAGAATATCCAGGTTGAGCTTCTGCCTCTTGATGACGGCAGAATACGGCTTTTAAACATTACATATTCCAGACAGGATATTGAAATAGCGCTATGTATTGAAGAAGTTTTGCAGAAATACGAATTTCCCGCTTTCGGGATCGTGAATTTCAGGAAAAAATATGAAGATGGCACTTATTACTCCTTTTCAAAAGTTTTTAAATGCAAAACAAAGCACACAGGAGAAAAATTTACATATGTGTTTGAACCATACAGTTCGGACGAACTGAGACAAACCATGCCGTTGTGGGACGGCTTCATAATCACCCTGACCTCATGGACACTCGGCTGCAGATAGACTAGCTCCAGACTAGACTAGCTCCAGACGGAGCAAATTTAAACTTGCTCCGTCTAAATTTTAACTTATTGATTTTTCATGGTTTTTAAATTGACATGGAAGGATTTAGCCCCGGACGGAGCAAACATCAGTTTGCTCCGTCCGGGAAAAAACCGGATACTGTAGCTGCAACTTCTTTTGTAGAAATTTCAAGGTTAGTCTGCTCTTTTATGCTGGTAACACCCGTACCCGCAAGGCCGCAGGGTACGATCAGGGAAAACCCCTCCATTGTATTACAGACATTAAGCGCTACCCCGTGCATGCTGGCCCTGCCCCTCAAATCAAATCCGAGCGCGCATATCTTTTTATCATTGACCCACAGGCCGGGCATATCCTGCCTGTATTCAGTCCTTATTGAATATTTCAGCAATGCGGCACTTATTACATCGATAATGTTATTAACAAACTTCCTGACGGATTTTGAATCTAGAGGCATAACAAAGTAAATAACAAGCTGCCCCGGTTCATGGACCGTAACATCACCTCCCCTGCTCGCCCTGAATATCCGGTAGCCTTTTTGCGCAATCAATTCTTCGGAACAGATAATGTTACCTTTCCCCGCGTTCTGTCCCAGGGTAATAACAGGGGGATTATGCTCAAGAAAAAAAACAGTCCCGCTGCTTTGGCCGTTAATAACCCTTTCCCTTTCTTCTATCTGGATCTTTAAAGCAGACTCGTAATCGATACTGCCCAGAAATATTTTGTTCATCAGTATAATTCTACTTTGTCGCCTTCCATAAAACCGCCGCCCGTGTATATTTCGGCAACCGAACCGTCATTCCCGAAATACCCCTTCACTTCCACCGTGCCTTTAACGCGGCCCTCGGCAATGCCTATAAGGGCTCCGGTCTGGGGATCTATGACTTCTTCTCCCTGCTCCACAACCTTCAGGAGATCACCGATTTCAACGCCGCTTTTTTTTCCGGCATTAATATAGACCCTTGTATCCATAATTTTTGCGACACGCCCCTGCCAGTTAAGCCTCAGTACGGCCCTCTCAACCGTGGAAACAACTTCTGACGTCACGTCATCTATGACAGATACAACAAAGGCTTCGTCATACAGGCTCTTTTCGGAATCTTTCCACATAACAGTCCTCTTGGAACTGTCATGCGCCGTAAGATCCTTTTCAAACATCACCTTCCCTGATCTTAACTCCACGAAGCGTATGTTCAGCTTTAAGTCCATATCAATAATTTCGTCTCTGAATACTCCGACCTTTGACTGCTGGCTGCGCAGGTTAAGATACTCGATAGTACCGTAGCCGAATACCCGTACGTCATTGGCCTTAAGGACTTTAAGGGCATCGTCAAAATCAATCTCCGATATCTTCTTTCCCTTTAACGCCTCTATTTCCTTGGGTTCTATTACAACCATGTTGTTGCCCGCGGACAATCTCTTACGAAAGCTCTCGGCAACTTCAATTCCCAGCCTTTCAGCGCCATGAGGGGACTTATTGAAAAAATCAAAAACATACATTTTGACTTTTATCTTGGGTCTTGCAAATTGAACCCTTTTTCTGGTCATTTTCCTGGTATGTTTACTGCGTCCGGTATCCCTGTCTTCCTTTTTTTTACCGCCCACTGCGCACGAGGACGCTATAAGTAAAATCGCGACAAGTACGTACCGGAGCCTGTAACTATAAGAGTTTAAATTCAATAAAATCCTCCCCCTTTGATTTTACTTCTATCTTGCTGTCAGCCGAAAACCTGGCATATATCTTCCTGTAAAGTTCCTGCAGGTCAACCCTTCTTTCACCTTCAAAAATGAAAATATTTTCCATCTGCATTCTTTCAACAACATTGTCAAGACCCTCTATTTTACCGTCGGTAAGTATTTCCCTGAAATTCTTGTAAGTGGAATAATTGTTGAGTCCGCTCAGGATAACCTTGAAAGAAAAGGCCGGTCTTTTGCTCCATTTTTTAGACAGTTGGGAAAGCAGGGAATCACTGACGACCTTTGTTGCCCTCGCCCTGCTTATAACCCTAGCGTTGCCGTAATCCGGATCGCTTATCTTTTCAACGGCCTTTTTCGCAGCGACAATGCGGCCTGTATCTATCGATAATATCTGCAGGGAAAACGTTGTTTCGCAATCGGAAACGCCCTGCAAATCGTCTTTAACGCAATTCGTCCATATATATCCCGTGCTTACAAGCTCCGCGTCGAAAATCCTGCCCAGGTTGATAAGTTCCGGAGCCTTGAGTTCCATGTACCTGTATGACTGGGGGACCCTTTGCGAGAGTTCGTGTTCGTACGGATCAAGAAGCACCAGCCCTTTGTCCGTAAAATACTTGGCCAGGGCCTGCTCTACGTCACTAAACTGGTTACGCTGCTCCAGCCCGTCAGAGCTTGACTGCCACCAGTAGTCACCACCTGATGCCGATGTCCTTTCAACTATCAGGGGCAAAACCTTGGAACTGCTGCCCTCAACAAGCGATATGCCGGATTCGGCCAGTTTATCCTTGAGGCTTTTCATATTGAGAACCACCTCAACCTTCAGTTTGAGCGTGTCCCCTATTCTATCCTCTGACTTTATTTTAAAACCGGATACAAGGTTTTTTGACTTGCTGTATACCTTAAGCCTCAGCCTGGACTCGTTTTTCCTAATAAGTTCGGGTTTATAATAGCTGCTGAGGGCAACCCTGACCGCGGATTCATAGGCGTCGTTTTTGGCGTCCTCGCGGGCCTTTGCCAGAGCTTCATTTTCAATAACCGAACTTCCGTCAACCACCACCGTTACTTCATCAGAAGCAAAACAAACGGAAGCAGCCAGCAAAAACACGGTTATGCATAGGTGTTTAAATTCCATTTCAGGTTAACCTCCTGTACGAATGCCCCTTTTATATCATCGGAAAGCCTGTAACACTCGGCAAGCGCCGAACATCCCAGGTCCAGCAGCACTATTCCCGCTTCAGGGAAAAGGATCTCAAGACTCATGGCTACACCGTTCTTGCTCCTTTTTACCAATGAGGAAAGTTTAAGCAGCCTGTCTCTGGACAGGGAATTTTCCCTAACCTTAATATCAAGTACAAAATCACTTTCTGTCAATACCTTGATCCCTGATATCATAAATTTTTTGCCGTTTTCCTCATCAATTTTTCCGAAACACAGCACAGGAATACTGCCAGCCAGGTTCTGATTTTTTATTTGGGAGTAAATGTCGTTAAAGGCAACGACTTCTATTTTTCCGCTTTTATCTTCCAGGTTTAAAATTCCCATTATCTTTCCGTGCTTGGTTGTAATTTCACGGACAAGGGTCATAATACCGGCGGCCGTTACCTGGCATTTCGGGGGTATATGCTCCAGTGACGCGACTTCGGGAATACCGGAATATCTCAGTGTCTGTTCAAAATAATCCATCGGATGCGAAGAAATATAAAATCCTATGACTTCCTTTTCATGTTCAAGGTATTTTGCCTTGTCCCAATGTTCCATATCCGTAAGCAGTATCCTCTCAGTCAGATTTTCAGCCACATCGTCTGCGAAAAGGTTTCCCTGCCCTGATTCCATTTCCCTGCGGTGTTGCGCGGTCATGTCAAGCACCCTGTCTATATTGGCCCAGAGTATCCCCCTGTTTACGGAAAAAGAATCAAAAGCGCCTGCCATGATCAGGTGCTCCAGTACTTTTTTATTGACTCTTTTAGTGTCAATCCTGGAGCAGAAATCAACAAAACCCTTAAACAGGCCGAATCCCGATCTTTCCTCAAGGATATTTTCTATCGCCGAACTGCCTATATTCTTAATACCTCCCAGCCCGAACCTGACATTATTACCCCTGGGCTGGAAATCATATACGCTTTCGTTAATGTCCGGAGGCAGTATGCTTATGCCGTGCGCGACAGCGTCTGCTATATACAGGGTGGCCGGATCAATTTCCTGGTTTGTTTTCTGCTTCCCGACTTTTGCCGTCAAAAGCGCGGAAGTAAATTCAGCGGGATAATAGCACTTAAGATATGCTGTCCTGTACGCGTTAAGTGCGTAAACAGCGGCGTGTGCCTTGTTGAACCCGTATTCGGCGAATTTTGCCATCAGTTCAAAAAGGTCTTCGGATTTTTGCGCGTCATAGCCCTTCTCCCGCGCCCCGTTAATAAACCGTTCCTTTTGCGATTCCATTTCCTTGGGGTTTTTTTTACCCATGGCCCGCCTTAAAAGGTCCGCCTCACCCAGCGAATATCCGGCAAGCACCGAAGCGATCCTCTGCACCTGTTCCTGGTATACGATAATACCGTTTGTTTCCTTTAAAATGGGCTCAAGTTCCGGAAACGGGTAATCAATCGGCAGCCTGCCGTGCTTCCTTCCTATAAACTCATCGACCATTCCTCCGCTTAAAGGTCCGGGCCTGTACAGGGCATTGACTGCTATAATGTCTTCAAAACAGTCCGGTTTAAGCTCCCTCAGGAGTTTTTTCATGCCCGAAGATTCAAGCTGAAATACGCCCGCTGTTTCTCCGTTGGAGAGCAGCCTGTAAACCGCCGGATCATCCAGGCCGATGCTTTCAATACTAAAATCCGGGTCCTTATATTTTTTAATATATGATACGGCATCGTAAATTATCGTCAGTGTTTCTATGGCAAGCAGGTCAAATTTGATAAGCCCCACGCTTTCCACGTCCTTCATATCAAATTCAGTCGCTATTACATCGCCCTTCGCCCTCAGAAGCGGCACTATATCAACGATAGGGACACTGGAAATAATAACGCCTCCTGCGTGAACGCCGACGTTTCTGACCGATCCCTCAACGGAATCCGCGAGTTCAAGCAGGTTCCTGTATCTTTCGTCCCTGTTTACAAGTTCCTTTAGCTGGGGGTCCTTTTTTATAAGCTGGCCAAGGGGTTCCAGATCAGGCCTGCCGGGGATCATTTTGGATATTTCGTCTACTTCCTTGAAGGAATATCCAAGAACTCTTCCCACGTCCTTGATCGCGCTTTTTGCCTTAAGGAAACCGAACGTGGCTATCCTTGTGGTATATTCCTGGCCGTAACGTTCTACCAGGTAATCAATAACGTCGTCCCTTCTCCTGCTGCAGAAATCGATATCAAAATCGGGAAGGCTTACCCTTTCAGGATTAAGAAACCGCTCAAAGATCAGGTCATACCTTATGGGATCAAGATTGGTTATATCAAGAGTATAGGCTACCAGTGACGCCGCTCCTGAACCCCTGCCTGGACCGACCGGAATTTCATTCTGTTTTGCCCACTTGATAAAATCGCTTACTATCAGGTAGTAGCTCGAATAACCCATGTCCTTTATTATCCGGAGTTCAAACCTCAGGCGATCATGGTAAGTCTGGAGCATGTTTTCCGGAATGTCGCGCGTGGACAGTCCCTTCCATGCCTCCTGCTCAATGATCGTACTGCTTTGGGCCTCGTTGCCTCCGATAACCGGCAGGTAATGCACGTTCGTCTTAAAACTGAAGTTGCATTGCTCGGCAATCTTAAGCGTATTCTGGATAGCGTCCGGATGGTCCCTGAAATACCCGGATGACATTTCCTCGTATGTTTTCAGGTAAAAATTGTCGGTGCTCATCCTCATCCTGTCCGTATCCTGCAGGGTTTTCTTGGTGGAGACACAGATAAGGACTTCCTGAACAAACGCGTCCTTTTTTGTAATATAATGGCAGTCATTTGTCGCGACCACCGGGATATTAAGTTCGCCTGCAAGCCCGAGCAGTTTTTCGTTGGCCGTATATTGTTCTTCTATTCCGTTGTCCTGGAGTTCGATATAATACCTGTCTTCAAAAACATCCCTGAACCACTTTGCCGTACTCCGGGCTTCGCCTGCCCTGCCTTCAAGAAGCAGCCTGGGGATCTCCCCCTTTAAACACGCGCTTGTTACTATCAGGCCCTTATTGTATTTTTCCAGTAACTCCCTGTCGACCCTGGGCTTGTAATAAAAGCCTTCGGTGTGCGCGAGAGTTACAAGCTTGGACAGGTTTTTATAGCCTTCATCGTTCTGGCACAGGAAAAGTATATGATATATGTCGCTGCTTTTCTCCTTCCTTGACCCGGACGTCATATACAGTTCACAGCCGATTATAGGCCTGATCTTGTGCTTTTTAAGCTCCTTGTAAAACTTGACTGCTCCGAACATGGCACCGTGATCGGTTATTGCACATGAATGCTGTTCAATATCCTTAAGCCTTTTTGCCAGTTCAGGGATCTTGATAGCCCCGTCCAGCACGGAATATATTGTATGCAGGTGCAGATGTACGAATCCCGACATTACTTACCCTTTCTCTGAACGGTTTTAATATAGATGCTGTAATTCTGGAGCATGTATGACTGGGCGGAGTTCCACGCTATTATAAATCCGGGCAGACCGTCCAGAAACCCCATTTTTACAAAATAATTCTGAATAAACCTGAACATGGTCCTGATAATTATCACAAGCGGATTTTTTATCCTTTTGCCGCTTTTATATTTTTTTTCCGCCAGTAATTCCGCGTACCCGAAATTAACGTCGCACTGTTCGTAAATGGAACTGAAAGGCTCGTGGTACATAAGTTCGTTAAGGTTGAATTCCCTTGCTCCGTCTTTAACCCTCACACTCTCGTGTATTTTTTCCTCAGGAAGCCATTCCGCGCACTTTTTTCTGAAAAGACGCTTCTGAAAATCCGGGAACCATCCGCCGTGATATATCCATTTACCAAGGTACCTGCTCAGGCGCTTCATGGAATATACGTCAGATGAGACAGGGTCCGCAGAAAGATTCTTATAAATCTCCTCCGCCAGTTCATGGCTCAGCCATTCGTCGGCGTCAAGCGAAAGGATCCACTCTGAACCTGCCTGCGTGTTCGCAAAATGCTTTTGTTCCCCGTACCCTTTCCAGCCCCTGAGTATAACCTTTGCGCCAAGCTCGTCGCAAATTTCCCTTGTACGGTCAGTGCTACCGGAATCAACGACAATTACTTCCCTGGCAAACGGTACGGATTTAATACATCTCTCTATTACGTCCT
>JAFGOL010000101.1 GCA_016926495.1 Oligoflexia bacterium | reverse complement strand
GACCTTTGCATCGCGGAGAGTATATGAACTTCATCATCAACGACAAGGACTTTAGGCGACACCGGCATCACTCCCATGGATTGTCTAGAATAAACCTTTTCGGATCAACCGGTACTCCGTTTATCCTGACTTCGTAATGTAAATGGGGACCTGTAGATCTGCCGGTGTTTCCCACGGCGCAAATCGGCAGCCCTCTTTTTACCTTTGTTCCCTGAGAAACATAAAACCTGGAATTATGAGCGTACCTGGTACTGATTCCGTACCCGTGATCTATAACCAGGGTATATCCGTAACCTGGCTTTGTTCCGGTAAAAGTAACTATACCGTCAGCCGGAGCAACAATAACCGTGTTAATCCTGGTACCGATGTCCAGACCGTCATGATGCTTGACCTTTCTTGTGAAAGGATCAACCCTGGGACCGAAATTGGAAGTAACCCATCCCCGTACCGGCCATATGGACGGGGTGGCGGCGAGAAGGGCGCTCTGGTCGGCCAGGTACTCGTTAAAGCTGTTGAGTTCCTCCTCCTGGAATGAAATCTTGTATTCTATTTCCCTCAGTTTCAGCCGCATGTTCCTGAACTGGTTGTCAACCTCTACGTCGCTCCTCATGGAAAGATCGTCAATATCGTCTACGGTGTCCATGGACGACGGAAGGTTTTGATGCGGATATCTTTCCGGGTCCCTCAGATTGGATATTATCTTGAGCTTTGTGGTCAGCACCTTCAGTCTCTCAAGACTGTCCTCTATTTCGTCTATCCTGACCTTGTATGACCTTAACTGCTGCGCAAGCTTTCTGTTCCTTATTTTGATATGCTTTATACTCTGGAGTTCTCCGATAACATACGTATAATCATAAATAACATAGCCGACGAAACCAAATACCAGGATCAGAAGAAGAATAATGGAAAGCAGGATATGAGAAGGAAGATTGATCTTCCTGACCTTGGACGAATCCGGAGGAACTACCATGAATGTAAACATTTTAAATCTCATAATCAACCGACCCTTACAAGAATAACACTGATATTATCATTTCCTCCGGCCTGATTGGCAAGTGATATCAACCTGTCAACGCTCACAATTAAATCATCGGGATCAACACTATCCCTTATTTCCTCATCTTTCAGCATGGAAGTCAGACCGTCGGAACAAAGCAAAAACAAGTCCTTGTCCTTTATTTCCCTGATATAAATATCCGTGTTTACCATTTCATCAAAACCGACCGATCTTGTAATAACATTCCTGTACGCGGATTTTTCGGCCTGCTCCCTGGAAAGTATCCCGGCCCTGTACTGCTCATTGACAAGGGAATGATCCTCGGTAATTCTCCAGATCCCCCCGTCCCTTATAAGATAGACCCTGCTGTCTCCCACCTGAGCTATATGGGCAACATAATCCTGCATGTACATTAAAACAAGCGTAGTTCCCATTCCTTTCAGGCTTGTATCCATAAGCGCCCTTTCATAAACCCTGGAGGAAGCAAGAGAAATGGCTTCCTTAAGATAAGCGGACGCCCGTATGTTGTCGCTCCTGTCCTTTATGCTTGTAACAGCGGTCCTGATAATATCCAGGACCATGGCGCTCGCGATCTCGCCCCCCTTATGTCCCCCCATGCCGTCAGCTACAGCAAAAACCTCAAGCTCCAGATCACAAAGTATACTGTCCTGATTCGTGGAGCGCTTCCTGCCTATATCAGTCTTGCCGTATGCAGCCAGTTTCCTCATCACAACCTGCCCAGTTCATTATACAATCTGTCCATGATAATTGAAACAGCAGATCTGACCGGAAGATGATTATAATCCGTGTTATATGATAAAGGTTCAAGCAGATAATCGGATCCCGCTATAGTCTCGTCAGTAAGGCCCCATCCGGTACCGAACAGGACAAGGTATGAATAACCGTCATCAAGTACTTTCGCAAAATCCGAAATACTTGCGGATTTTTCTCTTTTTTTCGCGGAAGTGGCAACGAGCCTTACATCCTTGCCGGTTTTTTCCTTTACATAATCAATTACATCGCCTATCGCGGCTTTTATTGTTATAGCCTGCATCGCGAATGTCCTATTATCGTTCCTTTTAAACCCGGGGCCTGTAGTCCAGTGGTCCACTATTCTCTGAACAAGGGCCTGTTGCTCAACAACAGGGGTAACAATCGCATAACCCTTGAAACCGAATGTTCTTGTCAGCCTTGCTATATCGTGAATATCAAAATTCGTTACGGCAGTGGTGACTATTTCTCCGTTCTTATCTTTTATGGGGTAATGGACCAGGCAGACAAAAATATCATAATCAGGGATGTTCAAATCAAATCACCCCTCTTTGTCTTTGTAGCCTTTTCGGATTCTGCTTCCCTCCATTTTTTTATTTCTTCGTGATTGCCTGAAAGCAAAACGTCAGGCACCTGGTTACCCAGGTATTCCCTCGGCCTTGTATATTGGGGATATTTCAGGCGGGAATTCTCGAATGAATCCGAGGCAACAGACTCCTCGCTGCCTATAACGCCGGGAATAAACCTGCTCACAACTTCCGTAAAAACCGCGGCTGCAAGCTCGCCTCCGCTGAGTATATAGTCCCCTATTGAAATTTCGTAATCCACGTATATATCAATAAAACGCTGATCAACGCCTTCGTACCTTCCGCAAACAAGTATCATATGGTTTTGTTCCGAAAATTCCCTTGCAACGGTATTGGTGAGCTTTTTTCCCTGGGGACTCAGGTATATTACCTTTGAATTACCGTCGCCGAGTGATTTAACGTATTCGACGGCATTCCCAAGCACGTCAACCCTGAGCAGCATTCCGCTTCCGCCTCCGTAAGGAGTATCGTCAACCTGCCTGTGCTTGTCATAGGCAAAATCCCTCAACTGGTGGAGTGAAACGGAAACAAGGCCGTTCTGCGCGGCCCTTTTCATAATACTGTCTTCGAAATACCCGGATATAAGCTCCGGAAACAATGTTATAATATCTATCTTCAACCCAGTATACCCTCGGGAAGGTCCATTAAAATATGCCTGTTTTTGGTGTCTATTGAGTTGATAAATTCATCTACAAGAGGCACAAGGTGCTCATTATCCCTCTCAACGATAACCAGCAGAGACTGTCCGTTTCTTATTACATCACTGACAAAACCCACTTCACCCATTGCCTTATCTTTCAGCAGGTAGCCTATATATTGCAACGGATTTCCCGTCTTTTCCAGGAACGACGCATAATTGTCAGACTCTATAAAAAGGTCCTTTCCAACCATTTCCTGAATGCTTTCGATATTGGTAAATTCCACAAAAGACATGACTATGGCATTTTTTTTAACTGCCGCGGATTTTACTTTGACCCGCTTGGGAAAATCACCCTGGCCGGAAATAAAGACGCTGTCAAACCTTGTAAGCAGGTCCGTCATTTCTTCCGGGCTAAGAACAAAGGGAACAGCTTTAGCCGCCCCTTTTATTCCCACTACGGAAGTAATTTTTGCTATGCTGAATAATTCCGTGCCTGAAACAACTACGCGTTGTCCCATAAACTAATCAACAATCTCCAGAATGGATCTCTTCCTCAATTTTGTAGCGGCCGCGCTGAGCACGGTCCTCATTGCCCTTGCGGTCTTGCCCTGCTTGCCTATAACCTTACCGAGATCATCCTTTGCCACCTTCAACTCAAGAACAGTTGTCTGTTCTCCTGCCGTTTCAAAAACCTGAACATTATCAGGACTGTCAACCAATGCTCTTGCCATTACTGCAACAAGTTCCTTTAGCTCACTCATTACCCACCTCCTCGACAACTTCGTAAAACGTAAAAAAAAGAATTATATGCTCTTTACAAGCGAAGCTACAGTTTTAGATGGTTTAGCGCCCACATTCAGCCAGTAGTCAATTCTCTCCTTGTTAAGGTCCAGGCCCTTTTTGTCGGCGGAAGGACGAAACGTCCCCAGCTTTTCAATAAATTTTCCGTCCCTGGAACAAGAGGAATCAGCAACAACAACCCTGTAAAACGGGTTGCCTTTGGAACCACAACGCGATAGCCTTATTACGGTACTCATTTTGAATAAACTCCTACTACTTTAGATTTAAGTTTCTTAACATTCCTAAATCAGGAAAACCTGATTTTGGCAAGTGTTTCATTAACTTTTTCATATCATTAAACTGTTTAACAAACCTGTTAACATCATTAATACTTGTACCGCTTCCCGCGGCAATACGTTTTCTCCTGCTTCCATTAATAATATCAGGCAGTTGACGCTCCCTCCTGGTCATTGAGCATATGATGGCCTCAATTTTTTTAAGTTCCTCGTCCGGCGGTGTAAGACTTCCGAGCTTACCCTTGAGCCCTGAAAAACCGGGGATAAGCCCCAGCAGGCTTTCCATGGAGCCCATTTTCTTTATCTGCTTGATCTGATTAAGGAAATCCTCAATATCAAAGGTGTTTTTCCGTAATTTTTTCTCGAGTTTTGCGGCCTCTTCCTTGTCAAAGGTTTTTTCCGCCTTTTCGATCAGGGTCATCATATCGCCGAGATCAAGTATTCTGGATACCACTCTCTCAGGATGGAATACCTCAAGCTCAGTTGCTTTTTCACCAAACCCCATGAATTTAATAGGTTTTTTGGTGGTATTAAAAAGGCTTAAAACTGCTCCGCCCCTGGTATCACTGTCCATTTTGGTCAGAATATAACCGCTGAGATCCAGCAGGCTGTCAAACTCTTTTGCGACATCAACCGCTGATCTTCCGAGCATGGAATCTGCTACCAGGAGGATTTCCGATGGCTTAAAAGCGGATTTAAGATCACCAAGTTCATTCATCAGTTCCCTGTCAATGTGCAGCCGGCCCGCGGTATCAATGATTATTACGTCATTCCTGTTAATTGAGGCGTATTTAAGAGCCTCTTTTAACGCTTTGGACGCTTTTTTTACTTCAGGGGTATAGACATTTATTCCATTACCCTGGCCAAGCATCCTGAGCTGTTCAAGGGCCGCCGGCCTGTTAAAATCCACTCCAACAAGGAGCGGCTCTTTTTTATCCTGATCTTTGAGGTATTTTGCCAGTTTTACGGCAGTTGTTGTTTTACCTGCCCCCTGAAGCCCCACCAGCATAATAACCGCAGGACTGCCTGAAAGCCTGAGTGAGGAGGACTTACTGCCCAGAAGTTCAGTAAGGGCCTGACTCACGATTTTAAGGATCTGCTGGACCGGGGAAAGCGCCTTGTGAATTTCGGCACCTGCCGCTTTTTCCCTTACAATATCAAGAAAAGAATCAACAACATCGTAATGGACGTCCGCGTCGAGCAGGGAAAGCTTCAGGTCCTCAAGGACATTTTCAAGCTCCTTTTCCCTTATTCTTGCGGTACCCTTTATTTTTGAGAATACGGAATTAAACCCGTTAACCAGATTTTCAAACATATGCCTGCTCCGTCTTCGTGATGGAAATTATAGATAATATAAAATCTGTGTAATTGTCAATGGTTTTAAACCGGGGTATCTGGAACTACCCCATTTTTTGAGTTCCCCTTTTGCCAAAGGGCAGGGGCAACTGAGTTTTCGGTACTTTATCAGCCATTACT
>JAFGOL010000100.1 GCA_016926495.1 Oligoflexia bacterium | reverse complement strand
TACCTGTTTTTGATCAAAGTCAACCAGGACAACAGGATGCTGATGAAGGAAAACCAGGACCTCAAGCAGAAAATAAACCAGCTTATAGAGGTTGAGTACGAAAACAGCAGGCTGAGGCGGCTTTTGCTTTTTAAGGAAAGGATCTCGCCGTTTATGATCCCGGCCCAGGTTATTGCCAAGGACGTAACCGTGGAGTTCAGGTCGATCAGGATTAACAAGGGTAAAAAGAACGGGATAAAGATAGCCATGCCTGTCGTTAATTACGAAGGGATCGTCGGACAGGTGATCAGGGTCGGCTCGAGTTTTAGCGACGTACTTATTGTCACGGACCCGAACTTCGCGGTTGATACCCTTGTCCAGAGAAGCAGGGCCAGGGGGATTGTTGAAGGCAGGAGCAGTTCCGTCTGCAGGCTTAAATACCTTGAAAGGCTTGACGACGTCCAGATGGGCGACCAGGTTATCACGTCGGGACTTGCCGGGCGTTTTCCCAAGGGAATCCTGATCGGCGAGGTTATAAGCGCCCAAAGGAAAAACTTCGGTATTACACAGAATGTGGAACTTCATCCCAGCGTTAATTTTGACAAGCTGGAAGAAGTTTTTGTTATCGTGAGAAACTGATATGAGGATCGAGCTTAATGTTATCTTGAACTGGGTGATTTTTCTTTTCCTGTCTCTTACGGCCATAGTTGTCCAGACGGCCTTTTTTAATATGTATGTCTTCACTTCTTTTGCGCCGGATCTCCTGATAGTTTTTGTCGTCTACATGGGTTACAAAAGGGCGCTGCTTGAAGGTATTATATCGGTATCGGTTATCGGATACCTGTATCATTTGCATTCAAGCGTGAGTTCACGTCTTATAATATTCATTTTTCTCCTTTGCTTTATAATCGCAAGATACATACGAATGACGTTTTACGTTGATACCATTAAATCCTCTGTCATGATGATCTCCATTCCGGTACTGGCCAGCAAGATCCTGATTGCTTTCTGGGCCTATATGTCCGATGCCGGGTCCGTGGGAAGAATATTGTTGATGGGTTTGATAAGCGTTGTTCTGACGGCAAGCGTCGGGCTTGTTTTTTTTGAATTCCTGAACTGGATAGATAACAAGACAAACCGTGTTTGTCCGTATAGTTAAGGTAGGTTTATTATGCCCCTGCTGGGTGGAAAGGATGAAATAAGGGAATACCAGGAACGGTATAAGTATTTTTATATAATACTGGTAATATTTCTGTCTGTTATATCGCTGAGGCTCTGGTATTTGCAGATATACAAGGGAACCCAGTTTAAGCTTTACGCCGAGCAAAACAGGATTTGGCAGGAAAAGGACAGGGCGCCCAGGGGAATGATCTTTGACAGGAACGGAAAGCTGCTTGTGGATAACAGGCTGTCATTCGATATTATTATAAGGCCGCAGTACCTTCTTGATAAGGAAAATACGATCCAGAAGCTGTCTTCCATGCTTGAAATATCCGAAAAAAATATCAAGCTTGAGCTTGCAAAGGCCAAGAGCAAAAATCTTCCGTTATTCTATCCAGTTGTTATTTCAGAAGACGTTGACAGGGACAAGGTCGCCCTTGTCGAGTCCAACAAGCTTTTCATGCAGGGAGTGGACGTACTTACTCGAAACAAGCGAACATACCTATACGGCGAAAGCATGGCGCACGTTATCGGGTATATAGGGGAAGTAAGCAGGGATGAAATCCGGAATCATAATTCCGAATATGTTAAATACGACAAAAAGCTTTTCATGGGTGATTACATCGGCAAGTTCGGACTGGAAAACGTTTGGGACAAGGAACTGAGGGGAAAGGACGGCGCGCAGTATGTCGTCGTTGACGCTAACGGTCGAAGAAGAAACAGCGAAGAGAATGAAGCTCTTTTCGGAAATCTGCCCATAAGCGATTATGTTCCCGGAAACAATCTTGTGCTTACAATCGACAGCGATTTGCAGGAGGTGGCGTACAGGCATTTCCATGAGGAAGGTAAAAAGGGCGCCGTAATAGCACTGGATCCGAATAACGGTGAAGTCCTTGTTATGCTCAGTTCTCCGTCGTTTGATCCCACGGTGCTTTCAAAGGGGATTTCGTCCATTATGATGAGTGAGATGAAGAACAATCCTTACCGGCCTTTTTATAATAAGACCATTCAGGACCATTATTCTCCCGGCTCGACTTTTAAGCCGCTGGTGGCGCTTGCCGCCTTGGAAGAGGGTCTTATTGATCCCGGTTTCCAGACTACGTGCAGGGGCAGCCTGCGGTTTGGCCGCAGGAAATATCATTGCCATTCCAAGTGGGGGCACGGGACGATTGACCTTCGTAAGGGTATTGTCAGGTCCTGTGATATAGTTTTTTACAAGCTGGGCATGAAACTGGGGGTAGATAAAATTTACGATTACTCGGTTAAGCTGGGCCTTTCCAGTCCGACCGGGATCAATTTGCCGAACGAAACCACTGGGCTCATGCCGAATTCAGAATGGAAATACAACAGGTTCGGCGAAAGGTGGATACCAGGAGAAAATCTTGCCGTGGCCATAGGCCAGAGCTATACCCTGGTCACACCCATTCAGCTTGCCAACATGTACGCCGGGATTGCCACGAAAAAAATATTTAAGCCCATCCTTGTTAAAAAAATCGAAAAGTACGACGGTACGGAAATAGGCAAAATTGATCCGGAAATGATACATGAAATCGATATCAAGGACCAGAACAGGGATTTTATCATGAAAGCCCTTTGGGGTGTTGTGAACGAAAGGGAGGGGACGGCGTGGTGGTACAGGTACAAGGGGCTTGATATGGCCGGTAAGACAGGTACTGTGCAGCTTTTTAGAATAGCTTCCGATAAAATATATCAAAAATGCGAGGAAATGGACGAGAGAATGCGGCATCACGGATGGTTTGTGGGGCTTGCCCCGTATAAGCATCCGCAGATTGTTGTTGCGGTTATTGCGGAGCATTCCTGTCACGGCAGCAGTGGCGCCGCGCCCATAGTCCGTGATATTATAAAGGCATATTATGACAAGTACGGTTTTCCGAGTCCTAAAAAGGATTCACAGGGGTAGAGTTTGAAGGTTATCGCGGGTTTATACGACAAGGTACTGAAGTACGATTACAGCATTACCGTAATGTCGATCCTTATAGTGATCATAGGTGCAATAAATTTGTACAGCGCGACTCACACCAGCACCGTTGCCGGTACTGCCGGACTTTTCAAACACCAGGTGATTTTTTTAATTTTGGGCGCCCTGCTGATGGTGGTATTCACTTTTATAGATTACAGGAAGCTTGAAAGGTTCGCCTACCTCGTGTACGCGTTTAATGTCCTGCTGCTGATCCTTGTGCTTGTTTTCGGTCAGGAATCCTCAGGCTCTAAAAGATGGCTGTCCCTGGGATTTACAAGGATACAGCCGTCGGAAATGATGAAACTTTCCGTTCTGTGGGCGCTTGCGAGGTATTTCAACAATGACAGGAATATCGGAGGTTATTCGCTTAAAGAGCTTTTTGTACCTTTTATGATAGCCCTGCTTCCGGCCCTGCTGGTTATTATCGAGCCTGATCTGGGTACGGGTCTGATTATTCTGCTGATAGCGTTTTCGCTTTTCATGTTTATAAAAATAAAGGCGAGCAGTTTGATCATTATCGCAGTGGTGGGTGTGATATCCCTGCCGCTTGTTTACAGCTTTGTCCTTAAGGATTACCAGAAGAGGAGGGTTCTTACGTTCATTGATCCCAGCGAGGATCCCAGGGGAGCCGGTTATAATTCCCTCCAGTCCAGGATTGCGGTTGGCAGCGGTCAGCTTGTGGGCAAGGGGTTCATGCGCGGCACGCAGACCCAGCTCAACTTTCTGCCTGAGCACCATACTGATTTTATTTTCTCGGTGCTTGCCGAGGAGCACGGATTCCTGGGTTGCAGCGTGCTTGTTATTTTGTATTCACTGCTGTTTTTTACCGGGATACGTGTAAGTTCCAAAGCCAGGGACAAGCTGGGGGCCATACTGGCCATGGGCTGCGTTTTTATTTTATTCTGGCATGTACTTATAAATATCGGAATGGTTATCGGTATCATGCCCATTGTGGGTGTTACCCTGCCATTCATGAGCTATGGCGGCTCCTCCGTGATTGTAAATTTTATTCTTATTGGCTTTTTACAGAATATTGCTATAAGAAGGTTTATGTTCTGATACCTCAGGTGCCAGCGTGGCGGAACGGTAGACGCAGTGGACTCAAAATCCACCGGTGGTTTCACCATCCCGGTTCAAGTCCGGGCGCTGGTACCAATAATAAAGCCAGTTACCTAAAAGGTAACTGGCTTTATTATTGGTACCTGTTCCAGTTCGGATTGAAACGGAATGCGTAGGCATTCGCGGTTCAAAATTTTTAGCAGGATGCTGAAAATTTCACGACTGAGCGATAGCGAAGGAGCCGGAGGTGAGCGAGCGTGATGCGAGCGAATAAGTCCGGGCGCTGGTCCCAAAAAACTCTAAATATCGGTAAGTTATCTTGTTTTGTTTGTGGTGCTAAATGTAGATCATAGGTCTATCGTATCTGCTTTGAAATTTGTATTGCCAATATACACCAAATTGGTGTATATTTGTTTTAGATGAAAACTGTAGTTGAGTTGTCAAAGATTGCAGAAAAACAGATACAAAAATTACCAAGAAATATTATTGAGGCTTTGTTTTCATGGGTGCAAAGAGTTGAGTATCTGGGTGTACAGGAAACCAGAAAGATTAAAGGTTATCATGATGAACC
>JAFGOL010000099.1 GCA_016926495.1 Oligoflexia bacterium | reverse complement strand
GCTTCCCACAGTGGAAGACGTGTACCATGGTGTTATCGCTGCCAGGATTGCGGCGCATTCCGGCGATATAGGAAAAGGTATTCCCACGGCAATTGAAAAAGACAGGCTTATAAGCAGGTACAGGAAGGAGCTTAACTGGGAAGGCATTTACAATCTTGCGATAGATCCGGCGCTCGCTAAGGAGAGAAGGGGTAAAAGCGAATCCTCCGGCGAGGATATTTGCACAATGTGCGGCGATCTTTGCGCGATCAAGCATTTTAACGAATCCATTACTGAGTGCTGATGAATAATACGCCGATAATAGTTACTGTGGCAGGTTTTGATCCGAGCGGAGGAGCCGGATTACTTGCGGACATAAAAACTTTTTCCGCCATGGGCATATGGGGAATGTCCTGCATAAGTACATACACCATACAGACCGCGGGCACGTTTACAGGGGTAAAGCCTCTTGAGGAAAAAGTCCTCGAAAAGACACTGAGAGACCTTTTTGAAAATTACAGGGTTACAGCGTTCAAGATAGGCCTGATAACGGAAAAATTCCAGGTTGATATTATTGCAAAATGCATAGACAGCTATTCGCCTTCCTTTACCCTGATTGACCCGATAATAAGATCCTCTACGGGCTTTGAATTCTGGGATGACGGGATGCTCCGTTACGTAGCTGATAAAATATTCGGCAGGACAGGCTCGATTACTCCCAACGCGAGGGAAGCCAGAAAACTTATTTCGGTCCTGACCGGTAACCCTTACTTCCGGGCACCGTCGGACGAAATGGCTTTAAGCCTTAACAGGATGTTCAGGACGAATATCGCCGTAACCGGAGGAGATTCTGTTTCGGACATCGCAAGGGACATATATTATGACGGCGTAAAGATGCTTGTCAATGAAACCCCGCTGATTGATATTCCTGCGGTATTTACGCACGGAACGGGCTGTACCTTTTCATCCGCCTTGCTGGGGTACCAGAGTCTGGGAAACGCCTTTCTTGAGTCCTGCAAAGCGGCGTCTGAATTTACAAAACAATCAATTAAAAACTCCCTGCGGTTTAACAAAAAGCAGGGCGGATTAAACCATATGTGGAGGCAAAACTCTTTATGAAGCTTGTTATAAACGGAAAGGATTACGTTTTTGAACATGACTCCCTTGATCTTTTATCACTCCTTGAAATTATTGATACCAACGCCGACACGGTTGTCGCCGAGGTTAACGGTGAAATCATCCAGGGGGATTATTTCGGGGAAACAGCATTGAATGACGGTACAAGGGTTGAGCTTATTAATATTGTGGGCGGAGGCTGAAAAATGAATGACAGCTTGATAATTGCGGGCAGGAAGTTTAAAAGCAGGCTTTTACTGGGAACAGGCAAATTTCCGTCCGTGGAATCACTGAGATGCTCTATAGAAGCCGGCCGCGCCGAAATAGTAACTGTCGCGCTGCGCAGGGTAGATTTAAATAATCCCGGAAGCGGCATAATTTCCGCTATAGACCGAAACAGGCAGCTTTTGCTTCCTAATACCAGCGGGGCAAGGAACGCCGAAGAGGCAGTAAGGCTTGCCAGGCTTGCCCGTGCGGCAGGCTGCGGAAACTGGCTTAAGCTGGAGGTAACACCCGAACCGAGATATCTGCTGCCGGACCCTGTTGAAACATTAAAGGCTGCCGAAATTCTTATTAATGAGGGATTTACGGTACTTCCCTACATTAACGCCGACCCCATACTTGCCAAACGCCTGGAAGAGACCGGCTGCGCCGCTGTAATGCCGCTCGGTTCTCCCATAGGATCCCACAGGGGAATAAGGACCATTGACGCGATAAAAATAATAATAGAACAGAGCAACGTACCTGTTGTTGTTGACGCCGGTCTTGGCGTGCCGTCTGACGCAAGTATTGCGATTGAAACCGGGGCGGATGCAGTGCTGGTCAATACAGCTATTGCGATTGCGAAAAATCCACCAGAAATGGCGCGTGCTTTTGCCATGGCTGTTGAAGCAGGCAGGATCGCGTATTTATGCAACAGGGATTTTCAAACACGCAGGACCGAACACGCCTGTGCATCAAGTCCGGTTAAAGGATTGCCGTTTTAATTTTAATCAGGAATAAGGAATAATTACGGTAATGGTTGTGCCTTTACCGGGTTCGGAAGCGGCTGTAATATTGCCTTTTAAATCATTGACTATCGAATAACAGATTCCGAGTCCCAGTCCGGTCCCCTTGTTCGGCGCTTTAGTGGTGAAAAAAGAATCAAATATCTTGTCGATATTCTCCGGGGGTATACCGCATCCGTTGTCACTGAAATATATAAGGATATTATTTTCAATATTCTCCGTCCTGAGAATAATGTTTTTGTTTTCCCTTCCTTCAAGCGCGTCGATCGAATTCTGTACTATGTTCATTACCACCTGCTGGGTTTTTCCTATATTACCCATAATAAAATAGTTGGCGGCGTCCAAGTGCAATTTTATGTTTATATCATGGTGTTTCACTATCCCCTGCAATAGTTCAATCGAGTCATGAATTATCTTGTGTATATTGATCCTCGTTTTATGTTCGGTGTCTATACGGGCGTAAGTTCTGAGTCCCTCAACAATGGTGGCTATTCTTTTTACGGAATTAAAAAGTAGTCCTATGGATTTTTCCATAAGAGTATCCTTTTTTTTACAGCCTGAATAAAACTCATTAACTATTTCGAGACAGCCGTTGATGATGGTTAAGGGATTGTTTATCTCGTGCGCTACACCGGCCGCAAGAGTTCCTATTGATGCCAGTTTTGACGCGTGTATCACCTGTTTCTGTATTTCCTTCTTCTGGTTGATTTCCTGTCTTAATTGCTCATTAGCTTTTATAAGTTTATTCTCAGTTTCGACAATGCCGGTAATGTCTTTCAGTATTATTACCGTACCCTTGTTGATTTTTTTGTCCCTGATATCCGACTTTGAAAATAGCATCGTTTTGTGATTTCCGTTAATACTTATGGATAATTCAGCCTGCTTATTGTCGGGGTTGAATTTTGATCCCGTATTAATCTCTTCCAGGTATTCAATAAAATTGACCGGAGGATCTTTTTCCGTCAGAAAAGGAAAAAGTTCTTTTGCAGTTTCATTGGACTGTATGGGCATTCCTTTTATGTTGGTAATTATTATGGCCTCGTTTACTTCCTGGAATATTTTGTTTACGGCCTCTTCGGCGGATATATTTAAAAAATGATACCTTGTTATAGCAAGATAAATAAATATTGAAAACAGTGAAAGCGTGGACTCACCCACCAGCATTTGCTTCTTCTGGCCTAAAAACCATGGCAACATAACAACAACCAGCATCAGGGAATACGAAAGGCTGCCACCGAACAGCATTAGATAAAGCGGTATTCTCTGGTAAGCTTCCCTGACCTTGTTCAAGGCAATAATTATCCTGATTAAACCCAGCGCACCGGGCACTCCGGGGACTAAGGCAACTATGAAATGATAGAACGGACCGGTGGCAAAATAGACCCCGCTTCTGTTCTGGATGTGATCTATGATTGAAATGTCAAAAAAGGATACAAGAACAATTGTAACGGCGGATAGTACAAGAAAAAACGTAACAAAAAAGTCTTTTCGAATGTCCAGCAGTTTGTTGACGACATTGAGAAATATGGCGCCTATAGGTACCCAGAAAATATGCTGAATAGTGTATAGCATGTACTTTTTTTCCGGCGATATAACAGGAAGCCATAATACAAAATCCATAAATGACCAGCAAACAAGCATAATACACATCAATACAAACGCTCTGTTTGCTGCGTTTCTGCTTCTTTGCGTATATACCTGGATCCCCAGGAACAGGTTTATAAAACACGAGGCCAGCGTGAGAGGCAGAAAATAGAAATAGTTAAT
>JAFGOL010000098.1 GCA_016926495.1 Oligoflexia bacterium | reverse complement strand
TATTAAATCACAAAAATTTAAAAACAAACTTATATGCGCATATATATTATTTCAACTAATTTAAATGTCTTTTATATATATTTTTTTTAAATCTTACGGCTTTCTTTCAAGAACATTGATCTTTATGTGTAATGGGGGGATATTACTGCAATGAACAGGCGCAGAAAATCCCCGTTAACCCACATATCATCAATAGTGGAAGGCGGCATAGGAAAAAAGCCCCTGTACAGGATCATAAAAAACTGGCAGCAAATCGTCGGTGACATCGTTTTCAGGGTCGCCGCACCTTTGAAGATCAGGAACAATATACTTATAGTAGGCGTAACAACCAACCCCTGGTTACAGGAACTCATTCTGAGCAGACACACCATGCTTGATAAGATAAAAAAAACCTGTACCGGTGTAAAGGATATTCAATTCATACTTAAAACAGACATAGAAGTCCGGTATGCAAATCCCCCTGCCGAAACATCATGCAAGGATCCCTTAAAAGCCCGGATATACCCGAAAGACCTTGAATATATCGAATACGCCACGAGGCAGATTAACGACTCTGATTTAAAAAACATATTTGAAAAAATACTCAAAAAGAAAATCACCATGACCAGAGATAAAGCTTCATTGTAAAAACCCCAGGGGCCACCTGCCTTTTACATAGTTTTTTGCACCCTCAACGTCATTGAAACTGCCTTCAAGCTGGGCCTCGAAGGACTCCCTTATGATCTCGGAAAACAGTTCGGACGGACTATATCCCATGCCAATGAGCAGGGTACCTGTAACCAGCTTGTCGGGCAGCATGTTCCTCTCAATAAACTCCCTGTATTCCGCGCTCAACATATGCCAGACCCCGAGGTCGCCGTGGGAAGCCATCGAGTCGATATAGTTGAGACTCAACTCGTCGGGAAATTCCTCTCTTGCCATCATAAGGCGCAGGCGGCCCTTTCTTATATTTCGCGCAACCCCAATCCGCATATGGTCCTTTACGACATAGGCAACACTCTCAATTATCCTGACCGGAAGCTTTAAACGGGACAAAATATCCCGTACCATTTTTTCACCCACGACATCATGCTTGTTAAAACGGATCCTGTCGTTATCATCCGCGGGGTAGCTCACGCATACGGGCTTTGCAATATCATGCAAGAGCACCGACCACATAAGTACCCTGCCTCTTTGCTCCACTTTTTTTGCAGCAATTTCAAGAGCGTTGATCGTATGCTCCCATACATCCCCCTCGGGATGAAACTCCGGTGGCTGCATAACGCCTTTTAAGAAGCATAACTCCGGAAGTATCTCCTTTAAAAGCCCCGCTTCATCCATTAAGGAAATTCCCCTGGCAGGATCATCCGAAAGCAGTATTCTCTCTATTTCATCCCTGATCCTTTCAATGCTTATCCCTGTGAAAGGTTTATTAATCCTTTTAATTGAATCATAAACAGCAGGATCAATTTTAAAACCAAGCTGACAGGAAAATCTTATTGCCCTGATGATCCTGAGGCGATCTTCATTAAATCTTGCCCAAGCGTCACCTACTGTCCTTATAACCCCCAGACCGATATCCCGGATACCTTCCGAAAAATCCATGAGGTCTCCACCGACCGGATCCCAGTAAAGGGCATTAATGGTAAAATCACGCCTTAAGGCATCCTGCGTAATATCCGAAAAAACAACCGAGTCCGGATGCCGGCAGTCTGAATAAACGTCATCGTGCCTGTATGTAGCAGCCTCGTAATTAATACCCGAAACCGAAATAACCGAGACACCGAACTTCGCACCCACCTGGTATACCTTTTCAAAGAGGCCCTTTATGTCTTCAGGAGTGGCGCCGGTCGCAATATCTATTTCAGACGGAATCCTGCCCATGAGCACGTCCCTTACAGCTCCTCCCACAAAAAAGGCTTCGTACCCGGAATCGCGAAGTCTTTTAACGATATGCAAGGCGCCGCGGTAAAGTCCTTCCGGAAACATTCCTGCGTCAATCTTTATATCCATGGCAACTAGTCACAATAACGACTTTTAAGGTAAAAAGCAAACACAACAAGATAAAGAAAAAATAATAATAAAAGCCTGTCTTCAAAAAGCGGACGGTCCGCCAGTTTTTGCCTTATTACCGAAACCGGTTCCTTCAGCCTTGCCTGTTCAACATCCTCTAATATATTAGATGATGAGGACGGAATAAACCTTCCTTCGCAGGACAAGGCAAGGTCCTGCAGGAACTTCCTGCCTATGGGAGTATAGGTGTTCTCATTCTGGTTTTTTTCGTAAAGGCCCGCAAACCTGTACTGTTCCACCAGCCTTTCTCCCTGCCTGATATTTACATCGTAAACAACCGGGACATCGGAGGTAATATTATACTTATCCCCGGGCAAAAGTATGATCCTGTCCTGCCCCGCAGAATCAACCTCCGCCTTAATGCCGGGATAATAGCCGGATGGTTTCAAATATGTATCCCTGTAACCCATCACCCCGTTTTTATGATAGAGAGGCAACACTGATACACCGAGCAGGTATCTCATCATCGATTTTAAAATATAGTCACTGCTTATACCCATATTGTATGACAGTCTCCATAACGAATCGGTCAGTATTACAATCACCCTGCCCTTGTTTACAATACCGCTCACAACAAGCGGGAGCCCGTCGTCGGTTTCCAGCAATACGGCACCCCAGTCACGGACCGAAACATTGTTATAACCGCAGAAAATCTTTTCCTTTGTGAATTCAAGGCTTCCAAGAGGGGTAAATTCTGCAACGCGTGAAGTCTTTATGCCGTATTTTTTTTGTATCCATGAATTGTCCGAACCGGGAACAACGGGAATTATATCGCCAAGATTGCTCATGGAATAGTCGGAGGCGATAAAGGAACCCGGACCACCGAATATAAGAAGTCCTCCCCCGTTTTCCACAAAACTTACAATATTGTTAATATACGCGACCGAAAGAAATTCACTTAACTTGAAATCATTAACAGCGACAATATCAAAATTATCCAGTTCCTTCCTGAACAGCTGGTCTATGGGAAATGGAATCAGGCTGAGTTCATTCTCGAATTCCGTACTAACCTGGCCGGGCTTCCTTAAAATGAAAAAGGATATCATGTCAAGCCCGGGTATGTTCTGGAGTCCTCCCCTCACATAAGCGGTATCAACCGAAGGATGCCCCGAAAGATGAAGGACCCTGTAGTCGTCAACCACGGACTCGATCATTACAAAATCCCTGTTGTTGGCCTTTACTGTTTCCCTGCTGTCAACCGGTATAACGGCTTCAAGAAGTGACTGCCCCGGTTCCTTTACAATCAAATCAAACGATCCCTCCCCGTATCCCTCATCAAGCCTGACATAAACATTCCCGAGATTCTTTCCGTTCAGGATCAGTTCAACAGGTACCTCATCCGTTTCAACTCCGTAAACGCCCACGGAAAAAAATATTTTCTCTTTCTTGTATCTCGGAATGAACGAGGGGACCCTGGTAAAAACGACGGACTTGTCTATTCCGGCCTGCCCGGTATTTACGTTCTTATAAATAACATTTTTATAATAGCCGGGCCTGACAAGGGCCGAGTTGTTTTTCATCGCGCTTATATTTTCGGTTTCATTGCCGTCTGTAACGATCAGTACCCCGGCAATATCCTCATTATTGTATTTACTCCTGATATACGCGTCAAGTTCCTTAAGAGATGAATATATAGAAGAAACATGTACCCCTTCCCTGCCGAACAGC
>JAFGOL010000097.1 GCA_016926495.1 Oligoflexia bacterium | reverse complement strand
TGCTTACCTGTATTTTCTTCCTTCGCAGACCGAAAGGGAACTTGTCGAAGATATATTGAAAATGTTTGTGTACCCGCCTCAGGCGGACGAGGATGGTTTTAACGCAATCAGGTCGGAAATTACGTCTATAAACATAACATCGTTTGCCAATCTCATGGAGATGCCCATGATTGGATTTATGGCAGGCCTGAGGAGTATTTACAAAAACGGGATCATGGGGCAAAAAAGCGAGATTGAAAATATAAGTTTGCAGGAATTCGCGGATTTCATGAAGTGTTATACCGCGCCGAATAATCTTGTACTGAGTTTAAGCAACACAAGAAAAACGGATACCGTGTACGGCGCTATCAGCGACGCCAGATCGTGCTTCAGGGATGAAAGTTTTTATGAAGAAAAGAACGTGGAATTCATCCCCCCGGACAAGGAAGTCAGGTACGTATTTTCGCGTAACAATTCTTACCTTATGCGATACGGTTTTCCGGCGTATTCGTGTTCGGATAACGATGTTTATGTTTACGACCTGATTGCAGCTGTTTTGCGCAATAACGGAATTGACGCCGAGAATTTCTGTTTTAAGGACACGGGATATTTTGAAATTGCAAAAGGCAGGGAAGGCCTGTACTCGATTGAGGAATCGGATGCCTTCGAGCGTAAAATAGAGGAGGTTTTGTCAGGTATGGATGAAGCCACACTGAACGACGCCAGGCGGGTGACTGAGAGGGAATACTGGAGGAGAATGTCGGAAAAGGAATCTTTTGTCTTTCTTGCAGGCAAGGCATCGGCTGTTTCCGGGGGGCACGGTCATTTTTTTGATTATCTGGATAATATAAAAAAGGTTCAACTCTCCGGCGTCAGGGAACCGTCCGGAAAGCTTTCAATAAATAACGCGCATAAAATTATACTCAGGATGGAACGCTGATTTGAAGGGTTTATTTAAAAATATGTTAATATTATTGCCATGCCTGTCGTGCGTTGTCAATGTCCCTGACAGCGAAAAAGGGCTGCATCCAGTGGCCGCTCCCCGGGGCAGGGTCGTCCGAGTCGCGTACAATATGCCCGGCGACGCAAAAACATTCCACGTCATAGATCAGGGGAGCATACCCATATGGTGCAATATGGGTGTTGAATTAAAAGAACATCTTAAAGAATTCAAGGATCTTTTCATGCGGTCTGAACCGTATTTTACGGGCCGTACCGTGATAGCGTGTTATGCCGGCGCTGTTACCGGTATGCCGGATTTTGCCGATACCGTTGACGGCCAGGGAACAGCGACAGATAAAAAAACCGCGGACAGGGTTTTTATTCACACCGGAAAGGCCGGCAGCCTTAACGGTACATTCGCGGGACTGGTACTTGATCTGCCGCCGGAAATACTGTTTACCGGGTATTTCAGGCTGTACAGGGAGTATTGCATGGAAGCCCGGGCAAGTTGCTGTCTGAGCAGGAGCGGGAGCAGGATGGTATTTATTGTTTACCTTAACGGGATAACGGCCGCGGAAGAAATCGAGGAAGGACTGGGCCGGATCATTTCCACCCTGAATGACGGTAATGCCGCCATTGAATCCGCGATTGCGGATTACAACATATTTAATTCGTTTCTGGTTGATGATTGTACTTTCAACAGGTGGTATTACGACGCGTTGATGCTGGGAATAAAAAGCCCGGAAAGGTTCCTGCATTCCCCTGCCTGGAAAATTAAGGCGGACAGGGCTCCGATCAGGGAGATAGGACTCAGTATTCACGGAAGCGATACCGATGAAAACGGGGCTGAATACAGGGAGCTCAGGCAGAGGCTGTTAATGTTGACAGTTGATGATGAAAGTCCGACATCGAAATCTGTCCGTTGATTTTTCCGCCGTTATTAATTATTATCGCGGGCGTGTAGATATCCCCTGTTACAATACCTTTTGAATCTATGATTACCGTATTTTGAGCCTCTATGTTGCCGTTCAGGATGCCGTTTATTACCACGGTTTCGCCCTTGATGTCCGCTGTTATGGTTGCCTGTTCGCCCACAAGGAGCACCCCGTACGACTGGATGCTGCCGTCCAGCTTTCCGTCAATCCTGGCGAATTTTCCGAATATGAAACTACCTATAAAATGGGAGTTGGAACTTATAACGTCCATTTCATTGTCAATGTCTTCTATGGTCAGCCTATCTAAGATATTCATTTACCCTGTACACCTTGTCCAGCAGTTTATTACCGTCAAGAGAATATATCAAGATATTAATGTAATCGTATTTCTGGTCGTCAGGAGGCATCTTCAGCTTGGCCAGCACCCTTTTATATACCCTGATGGAAAAATGCTCGCCGGACGCGTAATCGACTTCCTTTTCGCTGCCGGGCTTATTGAGGGCCGGCGGATATGATGTTATAAAATTCTTGCTGGCTCCCCTCACAATAATATAACCGCTGACAAGGTCCCCGCTTTCGCTGTTGTTCTGTATGGTGAACTTTACGTGCATTTCCCTGTTTTCGTTGTCAATCGCTATGCCCAGTTCATCCAGCTTGGCGATTTTTTCAAAGGTATCGGTTTCCGTGTCTTCGCCTGAAGCGACAACGGATTCCAGCTCCTTGTTTACCGCTGCCTGGGGTTCGGCGGTTTCGCATTCCTTTACCTTTTTCTGGGATGATTTATGAAAGGATATTTCCCTTTCGAGTATTTCGTTTTTTTTCCGTATGGTGTCGTTAAGGCTCCACTGGTACAGAAAGGACGGAAATAAAATAAAACAACTGACAATGATCAGGGAATTCGCGACAATAAGCACCTTGAGGAGTCCCGCGGACATCTTGATTACCTTGTGCCGTGAGTGCCCCTTGTATATTGCAAAAGTTATCTGTTCAAATTCCTTTTTTTCCATAATCAGCCTTACATGTTTCTGTTGATCTTTTCATACACTATGTTTCCGGTTTTGGCATTATTAATTACCCGGTAAAATATATTGTCCTGCCGGGCTACTATTCTGAAATCCCTTCTGCGGGTTTTGCGTAAATGAACATCCGTAAATTCATCCGTAATCAGGACAGGCGTTTTGTTGAGCCTGATATGCCTTACCAGCGAATTGAACCTGTCATTATTCATTACCAGGCACCCGTTCGTGTTATTCAGGCTGCTGAGCCTTTCCGTGTTGTCCGTTCCGTGTATCCAGATGCTGTTTCCCTTTTTGCCGGTAAGTTCGTCAATCGGGTTCGGGTAATTCAGGGGAAGCGCTCCCGCGCCGTACATGTCTTTTAACTCCTGTCTCGGTATTATTTCGGTTACAAAATATGCGCCCGCGGGTGTTTTTTTATCCCCGGACAGTTTTTTATCTCCGGGCTTTTTTCCGTACGAAACAAAGATCTCTTCAACAGTCAAAAAGTTATTCTTGCTGTTTTTAATTATCCTGAGTTGCCCTTTGGACTTGCTCACGATTACAAGCTCGGCTTCCTGC
>JAFGOL010000096.1 GCA_016926495.1 Oligoflexia bacterium | reverse complement strand
AGTACTTCTTCCACACCGTGACGTCCGTAGATATGCTTAATAACGGCAGTTTTATATTCGTAGCCGGCGTGATCCGAAGCAATGCTTATCTTCATATCTTCCTTAAAACGACGGAACAATTAGTGCCGCCGAAACCGAATGAATTACTCAGACCGTATTCAATCTTGCGCTCGCGTGACGCGTGAGGCGTAAAATCAAGCCCCTCGCACCGCTCGTCGACATTATCAAGATTTATTGTAGGTGTCACAACTCCTTTTTTTATTGAAAGCGCGGTAATAAGCACTTCAAGGCTTCCGGCAGTACCCAGAAGATGTCCGGTCATTGATTTGCTTGACGTAACGCTGATCCTGTCAGTACATCCCGCAAAAACCCTTTTCATGGCGTTTGACTCGGCTATGTCGCCCAGTGGCGTTGCCGTTCCGTGCGCGTTTATATAATCAATTTTTTCGGGAGCAATATTTGCATCCTTAAGAGCTTCACGTAAACAGCGTTCAGCCCCGTCACCCGAATCCGAAGGTTGTGTAATATGGTACGCGTCCGCGGACATACCGTAACCCACGACTTCCGCGTATATTTTCGCACCCCTCTTTCTGGCATGCTCGTATTCTTCGAGCACTACAAAAGCGGCTCCTTCGGCCATTACAAAACCGTCCCTGTCCCTGTCCCACGGACGACTGGCCCTTACAGGCTCATCGTTTCTCGTGGAAAGCGCCCTCATCGAGGCAAAACCGCCTACGCCAAGCTCGCATATCGCGGCTTCAGCAGCGCCTGCCACCATAAAGTCAGCCCTGTCCTCCAGAATTGTCAGGTAAGCATGCCCTATGCAGTGAGCGCCGCTGGCGCAGGCTGAAACTATGCTTATATTGGGACCCTTAAGGGAATGCGCCATGGAAATGTTTCCGGGCAAAAGGTTGGAAAGGACCATGGGAATAAACATGGGTGATATTCTCCTGGGCCCTTTATCAAGAAACTTTCTGTAGTTGTCCTGAAGGGTGTAAAGTCCCCCGATACCGCTTGCGGCAAAAACACCGCAGCGTTCCTGCATCTTTTCGTCAAAAACAAGCCCGGAATCGGCAATGGCTATATTAGAGGCAACCATGCCAATCTGGACAAACCTGTCCATTTTTTTGATATCCTTTGCAGAAATATGTTTTTCGAAATCGTAAGACTTGATCTCTCCGGCTATTCGTACGGAAAATTCGGACGCGTCAAAATTCTCTATCCTTGATATGGCGGATTTACCCTCAGCGATGGAATTCCAGAACTTGTCAAGATCGTCTCCATACGGAGTAAGCTGGCCCATGCCGGTTATTACAACCCGTTTTGTTTTCATATACAAACCCCCGCATTAAGAAATGAAAAACTCATTGAGCCCGGCATATGCAACACCAGGCTCAATAAAAACAACTATTGATCGCAAACCTCAGTTACTCTTGGATTCAAGGTATTTAACAGCATCATTGACTGTTCTGATCTTTTCGGCATCCTCGTCGGGAATCTCAAGATCAAATTCCTCTTCCATTGCCATGACCAACTCGACAATATCAAGTGAATCCGCTCCAAGATCATTAACAAAGGAAGCATTCGCAATAACCTTTTCAGGTTCCACTCCCAATTGATCCACTATGATTCCTTTGAGTCTTTCTTCTACTGTTGCCATCTGGCCGTCCTCCTTTTAAATAAAATATACTTTAAAACGCAATCCGTTTACATCAACATGCCGCCGTTAATTCCTATAACCTGCCCCGTAATATACGCGGCCTTTTCAGACGCAAGAAACGCTACAAGGCTTGCAACCTCGTCTATTGAACCAAACCTTCCCAGGGGTATCCTTGACATGAAATCATTCTGTACTTCCCCGGACAATACATTCGTCATCTCGGAAACAATAAAACCCGGGGCAATGGCATTAACGGTAATGTTCCTCGCGGCAAATTCATGCGCGCATGATTTTGTAAAACCTATCATGCCTGCCTTTGAAGCCGAATAGTTCGCCTGTCCCTTATTGCCCATTACACCGACTACAGATGAAATATTGATAATACGTCCCCACCTGTTCTTCATCATTATGGGAGCTATTGCCTTTGTGCAATTGAAAGCCCCTTTAAGGTTTACGTTTAAAACAAGGTCCCAGTCTTCCTCCTTCATCCTTATAAGGAGGGTGTCCCTTGTTATACCGGCATTATTAACCAAGATCTCAACAATGCCAAGATCGTTTTGTATCTTTTTAACACAGTCCGTTACGGAATTTGAGTCCGCGACATTCATACTGTAAAAATACGCCTTAACGCCAAGGCCGGATATAGCGTCAAGGGTTTTAACGGCAGCCTCTTCGTTGATATCGGTAACGACAATATTGGCGCCTTCCGACGCAAGGCTCATCGCGATATTTGAGCCAATGCCCCTCGCTCCGCCCGTAACAAGCACGTTCTTTCCTCTAATCCCCAGATCCATTATAACCTCCTTATATCTTCGACATTGTCCAGTGACAAACACTCAAAGCTGTTTTCTATCCTGGCGCAAAGTCCGGACAATACCTTGCCCGGCCCAACTTCAACAGCCCTGTTAACACCCAGGCCCGCAAGGTTTTTTATAATTTGCGTCCACAAAACCGAACCGGATATCTGTCTTGAAAAATTACTTACTATGGGACCGGCTTCGTCATGAATTTCAGCATCTATATTTGCGAGATAGGGGACAGACGGCGTCGAGATATCAAGCCTGTCCAGTTCCCTTTTAAATTCATCGGTAATACCGCTCATCAGGGGAGAGTGAAACGGCGCACTCACGTTAAGCGGTATTGATTTTACCTTTTTTTCCTTAAGGTTCGATAAAAGCATGTCTACGGCTTCGGAGCTTCCGGAAACAACTATCTGGTCGTCTGAATTATAATTGGCTGCTGCAAGAACAAGGCCCGTGCTTTCAACGACTTCCGCGATCTCCTTATTCAGCATGCCGGGATCACATTTCCTGACCGCGGCCATTTTCCCTTTGCCCGCGGGAACCGCCCTCTGCATAAGCCGTCCCCTGATATTCACTATCCTGACCGCCTGCTCAAAATCAAGGGCCCCCGCCGCTACAAGCGCGGAATATTCGCCGAGGCTGTGACCCGCCACGTAATCAAACGCAAGCCCGGATTCCCTTTTCAGTATCTCAAACATGGCCATGCTGGTGGTCAGTATCGCGGGCTGCGTAAACTCGGTAGCGGCGAGCTTTTCATCAGGCCCGTTAAAACAGACATCGCTGATTGAAAAGCCAAGCGCGTTGTCAGCCCTGTCGAAAAACGACTTTGCGTACGGAAAGGCTTCTATCCATTTAAACCCCATACCGACGTATTGCGAACCCTGTCCCGGAAAAAGGAGCGCTGTTTTCACGAACTACTATTCCTCATCCCTGTTTATTACTTCCCTGCCCCTGTAAGTTCCGCAGGAAGAACACACCCTGTGCAATATCTTGCGTTCCCCGCACTTTGAACAGATGATAGTCCCTGTTTTTTCAAGGGCGTGGTGGGCCCTTCTTGTATCCCTTCTTGATTTGGATGTTTTTTTCTTTGGTACCGGCACGGCCTATACCCTCCTCGTATTAATATTAATGTCCCAGCTTCAAGCCTTTAAGACCGGAAAACGGACTCTCCACTGCCCCGCAACGGCCGCAATGGGTTTTTAATTTGTCCAGACTGCAATTTTGATCGCATAACGGATAGTCCGGCATTAAAAGCAGCAGTTGTTCCCTGATAATTTCCGAGAGATCAAGCTGGTCCCCCCTGAACAACGCAAACTCCAGATCACCGTCTTTAAGCTCGAGTTCACCGCCGTCACCATGGTATGTGTTGTCTTCCTGGTAAAGAAAAACCCTGAAATTTTCATCAAAATCAAAGGGAAACTCCTTAAGACAGCGTACGCAGTCAAGCCGGACGGAACCTTTCAATGAGCCTTCAATTTGTATAAACTCGCCCTTTTTTTCAAAAGAAGCAATAAAATCAAGAGCTTTTATATCGGCCCCAATATTCTTTAAGGCATCGCTCACCCACTTTTCACCCAGATTGGCCCTGGCTTCCAGGGGATGGCTTTCCTTTATATTATTGACAAGGATATACATAATGAACCCTTTTATGTCTTGGTATAGCTGATTGTCAAGTTAATTT
>JAFGOL010000095.1 GCA_016926495.1 Oligoflexia bacterium | reverse complement strand
TTCAGAAAGGATATGACGATTTATATAATCAGGATAATATAGCTCCTGCCTGTGATCGCTCGGATTCTGATGAAATAGACGATATTTTGCAATGTGAAAAAACCGATGTATCGGTAGATTCCTGCGGAGCAGCCAGGGATCTAGGTAATTCAAACAGATCAGGCGGTATAAGTGCATTATTAAAAAATATTTTTTAAAAGATTAGGCAACTAAAAAATTCATCGGTCTATCTTTAATGCAGGCCGGTAGATTTATTAGTCGGAGCGAAGTTATTTTTGCCACGTCAGGATTGAATGAGCTTTGCAACGGCCTTATAAACCCCGGCAATATCAAGTCCGTCAGTGTTTATTTCAACGGCATTATCTGCTTTTTTTAACGGTGCTATGCTCCGTTGCGAGTCCTGTTTGTCTCTCTGTATGGTTTCTTCCAGCACCTTGTTGAAATCAACCTTGTGGCCTTTTGCAATGAGTTCGTCATAGCGTCTTCCGGCCCTGACTTCATCGGACGCCGTGAGGAATATTTTTATATCCGCGTCGGGGAATACCACTGTTCCGATGTCGCGTCCGTCCAGTATTGTGCCTTTCTGCGTTGTCTCCCTGGCAAGCTTTCTCTGCATTTCAAGCAGAGAACTCCTTACCACGGGTTTTGAGCTTACTGTTGAAGCAGCCATTGAAATTTCCGGTGTCCTTATGGCTTCCGATACGTCCCTATCGCCTATAAAAACGTGATTAGCGCCGTCAACAAAGCTAAAGCCCAGGGGAAGCTCGATGCAGAGTTTTTTTATCTTTTTTTCATCATCAAAGCTTATATCGTTTTCAAGGGCGCTTAATGCCACTGACCTGTAAATGGCTCCGGTGTCAATGTAACTGAGATTGAAATTGCCGGCTATGAGTTTGCATATCGTGCTTTTACCCGTGCCTGACGGTCCGTCTACGGCAATAATAATTTTTTTATTCATTGTTTTCTTCCTGTTCCGTCATCATTTGCTTCAGGGTTTTGATCAATCTTATGTTCTGCTCCATTGTACCCGAAGTTATTCTCATGTATTCGCCGAGGCCGTAATTTACGAGCGGCCTTACTATAATGCCTGTTTTCATAAGGGATTCGATGCAGCCGCTGAAGTGACAGGGGATTCTGGCCATGACAAAGTTGGTTTGAGTGGGTATTGTTTCGATTCCGATATTACCGAGTTCGCTGTTTAAGTAATTAAGGCCTTCCTTTGTTTTACGTACGGTTTCACCTATAAACGCCTGGTCCTTTAACGCCGCGATTGCCGCCTGCTGTGCTAACATGTTGACATTAAAGGGTATTCTGGCTTTTTCGAAATGGCTTATGAGCTCAGTGCAGGCTACGGCGTAACCGGCCCTGATGCCGGCAAGTCCGTAAACCTTGCTAAAGGTCCTTGTAACAATAAGGTTTTTAAAATCAGGGCTCGAGGGGATCATGGATTTATAATCCGGAGAGTCGGCATATTCAAAGTATGCTTCGTCAATCATAAGCAATATACGGTTTTTAGCGGTAAAATCCAGCAACTTGTCCAGTTCTCCGGCGGCCATACAGGTCCCGGTGGGATTACAGGGATTATCAACGATTATCATCGCTGTTTTTTCATTGCAGAGACTGATCATGTTTTCCGCGGAATTTACAAAGTTTGTCGCGCCCGCGTAATTTATTTCAACCCCGTACAGCGGAGCCAGCAGCCTGTAAAGGATAAACGAATAGGCCCCCATGACAATATTACAGCGAGCGGATAAAACGGTCTTCATCACTATATCAATAAGTTCACCCGAACCGTTACCGACTATAAAATTTGATTCAGGAAGATCATGAAATCCTGCAAGCGCTTTTTTGAGATAAAAAACATTGGTGTCGGGATATAAGTTCAGGCGTCTGCCGGCTTCTTCAATGACCGGTATTACGGATTCTGAACAGCCCCATGGGTTTTCGTTGGAGGCCATTTTGACCGAGCCGGATATACCGAATTCTCTTTCCAGCTCCTCAACCGGTTTTCCCGGTACGTACGGTCTGAGTTTTTTGATATGTTCGCAAATAATATACAAATAAGGGCTCCCTTTGAGTTTTTATTGACAATAATCTTGATTTAAAACCGTTATTGTCCTATTAAGTTGTTATATTAAGTTATAAGGGAGTATTTTGCAATCATGAGTGCAAGACAAAAAATTAATTTAAACGAAATATTTGAAGATGATATTGATGAAAATTCATCAAGTATGATGGACTTGATGGATGACAATGAAGTGACTGAACTTTCTTCAAGTCAGATTATCAAGGGTACCGTAATAGGCGTGGCCCAGGACTTTGTCACGGTCGATGTGGGTTTCAAGTCCGAAGGGCGCATACAGACTACGGAATTTCTGGATGCGAAAGGAAATCTGAATGTCAGCGTGGGGGACGAGATCGAGGTTTTTGTCGCCAACGCCGATCCGGGTTCAGGCGGACTGAACCTGTCGAGAGCAAGGGCCAAGCAGATCAAATCATGGGAAAATATTGAACAGGCCTTTGCGGGAAATACTTCGATAGAGGCTGAAGTTATCGCGGTCGTAAAGGGCGGGGTAAATATTGATATAGACGGCGTAAAGGGCTTTATGCCCGCTTCGCAAACAGGAGAAAGGGCCTATCATAACCTTGACGAACTTGTGGGCCGTAAGGTGCCGGTCAAGATCGTGGATTTCAACAGGAAAAAGGCAAACCTTATTGTTTCTCACAAGCATGTGCTTACTGAAGAAAAGGACAGGCTGAGATCGGAAATCCTTCCACAACTTAAGGAGGGCGCGGTTTTTCGCGGCAGGGTGAAGAATCTCACTGATTACGGCGTGTTTGTGGACATAGGTGGTATTGACGGACTGGTGCATATCACAGACCTCAGTTGGGGCAGATTGAAGCATCCCAGGGAAGTGGTAGCGGCAGGGGATATTCTTGATGTCGTTGTGTTGAAATATGACGAAAGTAAGCACCGTCTTACTTTAGGTGTAAAACAGCTTAAAGAAGATCCGTGGTACAACATACTGTCAAGGTATTCGGTCGGGGGCAGGGTTTCAGGCAGGATAGTGGGTATTACGGATTACGGCGCGTTTATGGAAATAGAACCGGGCGTGGAAGGAATGATCCATGTCAGCGAGATGTCCTGGAGCGGGAAGATCAAAAAACCGTCACAGCTTCTTAAAAAGGACGATAATGTTGAAGTAGTTATACTTGAGATAGATACCGGGAAAAGAAAAATCAGCCTGGGACTGAAACAGATAGGTGAAAATCCCTGGGACGCCTTAAAGGTAAAATATCCCGAGGGTACCAGGCTAAGGGGCAGGATCAAAAATGTTACGGATTTCGGGCTTTTTATCGATATAGGAGAGGAATTTGACTGTCTTGTCCGCAGTGCCGACATAACATGGGACACCCGTGAGAAAAATCCTGTTTCAATGTTTCAGAAGGACCAGGAAATTGAAGCTGTTCTTTTGAGCATTGTTCCCGAAAAACAGAGGATACTGCTGGGAATTAAGCAGTTGACGGATGATCCGTGGCTTTCCCTGCCCGAAAGGTATCCTGCCGGAAGGGGCGTGGAAGGAAAGATTGTCAAGGTTACGGATTTCGGTGTTTTTGTCGAGCTTGAACCTGCGGTGGACGGACTTATTCATTCAAGCGAGACAATGGTTGATAAATCCAAAAAACTTTCCGACCATTTTAAAGTCGGTGATCCTGTTAAGTGCGTGATACTTTCCGTGGACAAAGGCAGCAGAAGAATTTCCCTCAGCATCAAGGCCCTTGTTGAAAAACAGGAGAGGGACAATGTGAACAGTTTCATGGCCGGGCAGGAAGACGTAAAGGTTTCCCTGGGTCAGATGCTGAAAGACAAGATGTCGGTTACTCATGAATAAATGAACAAGGACGGTTGATATGGGCAGGAAATCCATGATAGTGCTTTTACTGGTCGCATCCCTGGTTGTCATTGTGCTTTTTCTGGGTGTGTTTTCCAGTTTTTTGAGATTGAGCAATAGCGGCGACGGCGGGATGCCGGGTAATTCGGTTAGTTTTTTTGATTCCAGTGAGGTGGGCATACTGGAAATTGAAGGCGTAATTATGGATTCAGAGGAAACTCTCAAAAATATAAAAAAATTAAGATTAAGAGACAGTGTAAAGGCAGTTGTCGTCAGGGTGAATTCACCGGGCGGGGCTGTGGCGCCGTCGCAGGAAATATACGAGGAATTAAAGAGGCTCGATTCGGTCAAGCCTGTTATTTCGTCGCTGAGTTCGGTTGCGGCGTCGGGCGGATATTACGTGGCGTGCGGTACAAGAACAATTGTTTCCAATCCCGCAACGCTTACAGGGAGTATAGGGGTAATTATGCAGCTTGCCTACCTGGAAAAGCTTTACGAGTTTATCAGGGTTTCTCCCATTACGTTCAAAAGCGGCAAATTCAAGGATATCGGGAACTCGGCGAGGGTGATTACCGAAGAGGAAAAAAAGCTTATGCAGAACATGCTTGATAACGTGCATATGCAGTTTAAAAAGGCAGTGTCGGATTCGCGGAAAATTCCTATGAAAGTCCTTGATAATTTTGCGGACGGAAGGATACTTACCGGTGAGCAGGCCTATGAACTGGGCCTGGTGGACTATATAGGAACCTATGACGATGCTATAAGGTATGCCGCAAAACTTGTATCTATTGACGGTGAACCCAGGTTGTACTATTCAAGGGAAAAAAAGCAGAACCTCAGGGAATTTCTTTCAGGAGTCAAGTCCCTGATTTTATCCGTTATTGCCGAAACGGCAGGCGGGATGTCGTTTATTATGTAGGGTTGTTATGGAACGTTTCTGGGCTCCCTGGAGAGGAGAATACATTACAGGTTCCGTAAATGAAAAGACGGGTCAATGCATTCTTTGCGGCCTTGCCGGGGAAAAACCTTCAAAGAAAAATCTTGTTTTGTTCAAAAATGACAAGGTATACGTTGTTATGAACAAGTTTCCGTATAACAACGGGCATATTATGGTGGTCCCGAACCAGCATGTTGATACCTTGTCAGCCTTGCCCGGGGAGGATTATATTTCTTTGTCCGCAGTCCTGAAAAAATCCGTGGAGATTATAAACCGTGTCTATAAGCCCGAAGGGTGCAATATCGGCATGAATATAGGCAGGGCGGCCGGCGCCGGGATCGATTCCCATATACACTACCATGTTGTTCCGCGCTGGAACGGAGATACCAATTTTATGCCCGTGTTTTCCGAAGTTAAGGTGATTTCAGAGCATTTTGTTACAACTTATGAAAAATTGTCAGAGGAGTTCATGGAGGTTATGAAATGAGGTACAAGAGCGTAATTCTGTGGATTTATTTTATTGTTCTGATTGCGCTGGTAATAGGCGGGGTTGCTTTCGCCATGAATAATGCGGGAATGGTTGTTGTTGATTTTTTCGGCAAGGAAGTCCCGCCGACTCCTTTATGGGTTGTGATGCTTGCCTGTTTTCTGCTAGGTTTTTTTATCGGAATTTTCCTGATGATCTGGGAGGCCTTCAAAATTTCAATGGGGAAAAAAAAGTACAAGCGGCTGTATGACGAGCTTATGTCTCAGAAAGACCGGCAGGAAAAAACCGTTTAGGGTTTGTCTATGTTTTTATTTGTTGTTTTGTTTTTGAATGTCCCGGTGTTAACGGGCGAAGTTCTTACGGCGTGCGTACAGACAGAGTACGCGTATATTATGGGCGACTATGAAGCGTGCGTTAAAACCGCCGAAACCCAAGACATCAGGTGTAAATATATTAAGGCGCTGTGTGAGATAGGCAGTTCGGACTATGACAAGGCAAGATTCCTTTTGTCGGTTATTACAACGGATGTTAAGGAAAAAAAGATGGGCCTTTATAACGCTGCCGCGTTGAACAGCCTTACCGAGCTTGCTTTTCTTACTGGAAGTTATAAGAAAGCGGCAAGGCTCGCCCCCGAAGTAAACAGCCTTTTGTCCAGGGAGCTTCCTGATTCGTATCCCTATCTTGTAAGCGAGCTTTTGTTTATAAAATCCAGGTACGATTCCAGGGACTTGCTGTCGGCGTTCAGGCGCATACAAATGCTTAAGGGCGTTAATACCGACGGGCTGCTGTTTGATTCCCTGAACACGGAAGCGTGGTGAAAGGTGAAATCCCCTTCCCAGGAAAGGCTTCTGGCCGTTGACTCCCTGTCGGCTTTTTTTTCCGGTAAAAAAGGGGATAATTTTCATCCGGATACCAACGCAAGAGTTAATCAGGTTTACAATATTGTTTACGGTGTGCTCAGAAAGCACCACCTGTTTAACGGGTATCTTGATATAAAGTTAAGAAAAAAACCCCCTTTGAAAGTAATTTTTATTCTTCAGCTTGCGATGTTTGAACTTGTTTATAACAGGTCATCAAGGGACTATGCTGCAATCAGCGAAGCCCTGAATCTTGCGGATTATTTCGGGCTTTCGGCTTATAAGGGGCTTATTAACGCGGTCCTGAGAAATATTGATTTTGATTTGCTGAACGGTTTTCCGGTATATCCCGAATGGATAATGAACGAAATCCGGTCTGTATTTGCCGAAAACAGCGATATGGTCATTGATAAGTTTCAGAGTGTTCCGCCTCTTTTCCTCACAATAAACACCCTGCGTATTACCGTTGAGGAATTTCTGCAAAGAATGAGGGAAAATGATATTGTAATCGGCAAAACCGAACCGTTCGGATACTGTTGTAAAAGCAGGAGAATTCTGGAAACCGGAGAATTCAGGGATGGGCTTTTTCTTGTGCAGGATCTCGGAGCGCAGATGGCCGTTGAAATGTTGCTGCCGTTTGAGGGAATGAATATGCTTGACCTCTGTTCAGCCCCCGGGGGTAAATCCCTTCGCGCCGCTATACTTGCCGGCGATAATGCCGCCATAACAGCTGTTGACAAGTCACCGTCACGACTTGTGAAATTACACGAAAACATAAATAAGACGGGACTTAAAAGTATTAATGTAGTAAACGGAAATCCTCTTAAGACCGGCTTCGGTGACGATTTTTTTGACAGGGTTATCGTGGATCCTCCGTGCTCGGCCCTCGGAGTTATGGGACGTCACCCGGACGTGCTTATTAACAGGAGCGGCGCTGATTTAAAGCTTTTCGCCGATTTACAGTATAAGTTGCTGTTCAGGGGGATTGAGAGCTTAAAACAGGGCGGCAGGCTTGTTTATTCAGTGTGTACCTTTACAGAAACAGAAACTGTTGATGTAATTGAAAAAGCAATAGGGAAATTTCCCGGTATTTATGTTATAAAGCCCGAACACAGCGTTTACGCAAGGGGCGATTATGTTTTGACCATGCCGAACGATATAGGTATGGACGCGCATTTTATTGCGGTACTGGGCAAAAGGTGATTATGGAAAACATGCAGGATAAAGACAAGCTTATAGGCATCCTTGAGAAAAAGCTGCAGCAAAAGGACGCGGAAATAAACGAGCTTTATGGATTACTGGGAAGGCTTAATGCGTATATCTCCAACCTTGTTGAAGACGCGGAAGAGGGGATCAGGGCGGCAATGGCCCTGCATAGAAGGTTCACGTCAAGAAAATTTCCGGACATTAATGATATTACTTTTTCTTCCAAGTACGTGGTTTCCACGTCGGATCAAAGCAGCTATTACGATATATACGAGTTGCCTGAAAAATCAGGGGTTGGCATGGTCGTTTGCGATACCAGGGGGTACGGATTATCGGCAACCGTGATGAGTATCGTTATCAGCCTGCTTGAGACCGCCTTGCAAAAGTCGCCCGGTGTCCTTCTTGAAACCACCGTTAATGACATCCTCAAGTTTTTAAAGGTCGACAAGGGAAAAACATTTCAGGCTGACGGGAAAAAAATATCCATTATTTACGCCACAATAGAGAGAAAGGGCCTTAAGCTCAAATACTGTTCCTCGGGTATGCCCGGACTGGTTATCGTCAGGGATGAAGAAAGGATATTACTGGAGTCGGACTCCCCAACCGGTGATGATGATCTCGGAATGGCCGAAAAGCAGTTTGATCTGAAGCCCGGGGACAGGATTTTTATTCCCAACAACGGATTAATCGGTGCTGTTAATTCAGGGGGTGATTTATTCGGAGTAAATGGTATAATAACAGCATTAAATAAGGCTCAGCATATTCCCGTGAGTGACTGCATCGCCTCCATCGGTTATGAAGTGGACAGTTTTACGGAGGGAAAACGTTCAAGACTCGGAGGGGATCTGGCTATAATAGGTATGGAGCTTGAAAGAAGGATGCTGTATGTTGTGTAGGATCAAGTATTTTGTAATAGGCATTATTCTGGTTCTGGCTGCCTGCGCAAGCGAGACGGAAGTCGCCATGAAATCACTGAAGGGGACCATCGAAAAGTATAAGACCATGAAAAAAGAGCTGGATATGTTTTATATCGAGAGGAACAATTCCAGAAAGCTTACTGATGATATATCCGTTGTATCCGACTATTACTCCAAAATGCTGCTTCTTAACGATTTTACATGGGAATACTCCGGAAAGATAAGGGAGTGGAAGAAAATTTTGTATAAATCCGATCTTCTCAAGCATTACAAAATTCCGAAAGTATTCATGAGGCGGGATGAAGATTATAACAAAATCAAGGTAGAATTGAATCTGAAACTCAGTATTATTGTGCCGAGAATGCGAAAAACCGCGCACGCGCCGGGCGAGGCAAGGGCAAACCTTACGGGCGTTGCCTCTGAAAATGATGAATCTGACAGTAGTACCGATTACTATAACAAGGGAGCTGAGAACATACGCAAGGGCGATAAGAACGTTGTCAGCTCAGATGCAAGAAGAGGCCCCAGGGAAAATTCCTCTGTCTATGACGT
>JAFGOL010000015.1 GCA_016926495.1 Oligoflexia bacterium | reverse complement strand
CCGGGAAGCTGGCCGCCTTCGCCTGGTTTTGCTCCCTGTGCCACTTTTATCTGCAGTTCCTTCGCGTTCACAAGATATTCGCTGGTAACGCCGAAACGTCCTGACGCCACCTGTTTGATCGTACTGATCTTTGCCTGCTTGCCGTCAATCATAACATATCTTTCGGGGTCCTCCCCCCCTTCGCCTGAATTACTTCTCGCGCCCAGAATATTCATGGCAATGGCAAGACTTTCGTGCGCTTCCTGGCTTATGGACCCGTAAGACATGGCCCCGGTCTTAAATCTTTTAACAATACTATCTACAGGCTCAACCTTTTCCAACGGTATGGGGTTACGTCCCTGCCTGAAAGTAATAAGTCCTCTCAGGGTTTTATGACGGATATTTTCATCGTCTATCATTGAAGTAAATTTTTTAAATTCCCCGTAATCATTTTCCCGGCAGGCCCTCTGTAGCGTTAATATTGTATCCGGGTTATACTGGTGGACCTCTCCCCTGGCCCTCCACTTGTAACGTCCTCCGACTTCGGTTACGGCGCCCCTGGAATCATCGGATCTAAACGCGTTATCAAATCTCATAAGTGTTTCCATTGCTATTTCATCCAGGTCCACACCCTCAATCCTGGTCGGAGTTCCCGTGAAATATTTATCGACAACCGAAAACTTGATACCGACCGCCTCGAACGTTTTTGCGCCGCAATAACTTTCAACAGTGGATATACCCATCTTGGAAATCGTTTTAATAACCCCTTTCGCAAGGGCCTTGATAACATTATGGGATGCCTTTTCAAGCGTGGTATCTTTCAGTATCCCGTCTTCAATCATGTTTTCAAGCGTTTCAAAAACAAGATAGGGATTAATACCCGAAGCGCCGTACCCGATCAGGGTAGCAAAATGATGTACCTCTCTTGGTTCGCCGGATTCAAGCACTATACCTATTTTAGGTCTCAGACCCAGTTCTATAAGGTGATGATGAACGCCTGAAACAGCGAGTAATGCCGGTATAGGCGCGTAATTCTCAGTTACTCCCCGGTCAGAAAGTATAATAACGTCATAACCCTCATTAACGGCTTTTACGGCCTCATCGCAAAGGCCATCCATCGCATTCTTTAAAGACAAGCCCCTGTTCTTTTCCTTTACGTCAAATAAAATAGAAATTGTTTTGGATTTAAAATTCGCTTTTGAAATATTTCTGATCTTGGCCAAATCCTTATTGCTAAGTATCGCGGTATCCATATGGATCTGCCTGCAACTGGCCGCGTCAGGCTCAAGAAGATCTCCTTCAGGCCCTATGCCTATTCCTGAAGCCATTACGATTTCCTCCCTGATGGAATCAACCGGCGGGTTGGTAACCTGGGCGAACAGCTGTTTGAAATAGTCATACAGAAGGCATGATTTATCGGATAATACCGCAAGCGGTATATCATTGCCCATGGAACCCACGGGCTCGGCTCCGTTAAGGGCCATGGGGGCAAGGATCATCTGAAGATCTTCAAGCGTGTAACCGAATATTTTCTGGTCCCTGAGTATCAGTTCCCTGTCCCTTTTGTCAGGTATATTGGGTTCAGGCTGATCGTTAAGCTTTACAACATTCTCCTTAAGCCATTGCGAATACGGTTTTTCCTTTGCTAGATTTGACTTGATTTCCCAATCCGATACTATCCGCTGCTCCGCCGTATCAACAAGAAACATCTTGCCCGGCCTCAACCTGCCTTTTTTTATGATCTTTTCCTCGGGAATATCAAGGACGCCGACCTCGGAAGCAAGAACAACAAGGTCATCCTTTGTCACGTAGTAACGTCCGGGACGAAGTCCGTTCCTGTCAAGTATGGCTCCTACTTTAACTCCGTCGGTAAAGCCCACGGCGGCAGGTCCGTCCCACGGTTCCATAAGGCAACTGTGAAATTCATAAAACGCCCTTTTTCCCTCGTCCATCCCATGATCAGCCTGCCAGGGTTCGGGTATCATCATCATCATGGCCTGTTCAATAGGCCTTCCGCTCATTACAAGGAACTCAAGGCAGTTATCCAGTATAGCCGAATCACTTCCCATGTCATCCAGCACCGGTATAACCTTATTGAGATCGTCTCCGAGTTTACCGGACTTAAAAAGTTTTTCACGCGCCTGGAACCAGTTAACATTACCTCGAAGCGTGTTTATCTCACCGTTATGAATAATGTACCTGTAGGGGTGAGATCTTTCCCAGCTCGGGAACGTATTCGTACTGAACCTTGCGTGAACAAGAACTATGGCACTCTTCATCAACGGATCATTAAGCTCGGGATAAAATTCAGGTATCTGCATCGCGGTAAGCATACCCTTGTAGACAATTACCCTCATGGACATGCTGCACGCGTAATAATACTCTCCGCCGAGCATTCCGGTCCTTCTGATCTTTCTGGAAGAATTTTTCCTCAGGACATAAAGCTTTCTTTCAAAGGCCATGTCGTCAGTCATACCGTCAGGCCTTGCGATAAATATCTGCCTTACAAACGGCGCGTTTGATTTGGCAATACTTCCCAGTGATTTGTCATCCGTGGGGACGGTACGCCATCCCAGTATTTTAAGGTCTTCAAGGTGAACAATATTCTCCAGTTTTTCCTCACACTCTTTTCTTATCACAGGGTCAGGAGGCAAAAAGAGCATGCCGACCCCGTATTGTCCCGCATCCGGAAGTTCAAATCCTGCTTTCAGGCATTCCCTCTTAAGGAAATCATGCGGGACCTGGATCAGTATTCCGGCGCCGTCTCCCGTATCAGCCTCGGAGCCTGTAGCTCCCCTGTGATGCATGTTTTTCAGAACAGTCAGTCCCTGTTCTATTATCTCCTTAGATTTTATGCCTTTAATGTTCGCCACAAAACCGATACCGCAGGCATCATGTTCAAACCGCGGGTTATAGAGAGTATTTTGAGTAACCTTGCTCGGGACCATGTATTCCTCCAAAAACTAGATGATATTTTTTATTACCATATCCGCGAATTCGGCAGTGCCCACAATTCTCGCGCCCTTAACCTCTCCCGCAAAATCAGAGGTCAGGTTTCCGCCCTGAATTGTATTTTCAACCGCGGCAGTAATAAGTTTTGCCGGTTCAATCCAGCTCATATATTCAAGCATCAATACTGCTGATAACACCAGTGAACACGGATTGGCCTTGTCCTTGCCCTCGAGCTCAGGGGCCGTTCCGTGGGTTGCTTCAAAGACGGCGGCATCACTGCCCATATTGGCACCCGGAGCTATACCCAGACCGCCGACCTGTGCCGCACAAAGATCACTTATATAATCCCCGTTCAGATTCGGAGTAGCAATAACATCGTAAGCTGAGGGATTTAACAAAAGTTGCTGAAGCATATTATCCGCGATCCTGTCTTTAATAATGATCCTGCCTTCCGTATTACCCGATGCTTCCTTCTCCGTAATAACATCCGACGCAAATTCCCTTTTTGCGATTTCATAACCCCATCGCAAAAAAGCGCCCTCTGTATATTTCATTATGTTGCCTTTATGAACAAGCGTTACGCTTTTCCTGTTGTTGCCGATCGCGTACTCTATAGCCTTGCGCACAAGCCTCTTGCTCGCAGCCTCGGAAATATTTTTTATGCCTATTCCGGAATTATCCGCAATGGAAATATCATGTTTTTGCCTGAGATATTCAATAATGGAGGCAACCTGTTTTGAACCTGCCTCCCACTCGATGCCTGAATATACATCCTCGGTGTTTTCCCTGAAAATCACAACATCCAGAAGTTCCGGTTCCCTGACGGGCGCGGGCACACCCCTGAAATACCTTACCGGCCTTACACAGGCGTAAAGATCAAGGGCCTGCCTTATGGCAACATTAAGGCTCCTGATACCTCCTGCGACCGGAGTTTCAAGAGGCCCCTTGATTGAAATCACGTATTTCCTGAGATCCTCAAGTGTCTGTTCAGGCAGATAACTTCCGGTTTCCGCAAAGGCCTTCTTGCCGGCAGGCACTTCCTTCCATGCGATTTTTTTACCGCTTCCGTATATTTTTTCAACGGCGGCGTCTACAATTCTGATCATGGCCGGAGTAATGTCGCTGCCTATCCCGTCACCGGTAATAAACGGGATCGCCGGAAAATCGGGAACATTCAGCCTGCCGTTTTTAATGGTTATCTTTTCCATCAGAATAAATTAAAATCCCCGTTCTTTTTTATATGTTCGACAAGCCCGCCGTCATTGAGTATCTGTATCATTACATCCGGCAAGGGTTTAAATTCTATATTCTGCGCGCTGCTTACATTTTTTATTACACCCCTTGAAAGATCAAGCTCAAGCACATCGTGCTGTTTTATCCTGTCCGTGTCACATATCAGTAACGGCAGCCCTATATTGATCGCATTCCTGAAAAATATCCTTGCAAAGGATTTAGCAAGCACCGCGGAAACCCCGGCCATTTTAATAATAGTCGGCGCATGCTCCCTGCTTGAACCAAGGCCGAAGTTTTTACCGCCGACCACGAAATCGCCTTTGGCCATATTGGGAGCAAAATCAGGGTCAGCGTCTTCAAGGACATGCTTTGCGAATTCCTCAAGATTTGACCTCAAATGAAATAGCCTTCCGGGCGCGATATGATCAGTGCTGATATCGTCTCCGAACTTCCATGCCTTGCCTTTCAATATCATAATAATTCCACCTATAAATATTTTCTGGGATCGGTAATTTCACCGAATAAAGCGGATACGGCGGCAACAGCCGGCGAGGCAAGATAGATATTTCCCTTCACATTACCCATTCTGCCCTGAAAATTCCTGTTCTGGGTTGCAAGACAGTTTTCATCATCACCGAGTATACCCTGGTGCACGCCGACGCAGGCGCCGCAACCCGGGGAATTAACCGCGGCACCGGCTTCCAGAAAAATCTCAATAAGACCTTCCTTAACAGCGTCAAGAAAAACCTGTTTTGAAGCCGGGGTGATCAAAAGCCTTGTGCCGGGATGCCTTTTTTTGCCCTTAAGAATTTTAGCCGCGATCCTCAAATCCTCGATCCTGCCGTTTGTACAGGTACCGATAAAAACCTGGTGTATTTTGATCCCGGCGCTCCGGGTTACCGTTTTTGTGTTATCAACCGTATGGGGATGCGAAACGACAGGTTCAAGTTTTGACACGTCAATTTCTATAACCCGTTCATATTCGGCGTCGGGGTCAGCCTGGATCGGTATCCATTTATCTCCCCTGCCCATTTTTTCAAGATACTTTTTTGTAATTTTATCCGACGCTATGAGTCCGCATTTCGCTCCCGCTTCCACCGCCATGTTGGACAGGGTAAGCCTGTCGGTCATTTCCATATTCTCTATGGCAGGGCCGCAAAATTCCAGTGATTTATATGTCGCGCCGTCAGCCCCGATCATACCGATAAGATGCAGAATAAGGTCCTTGGGATAGACACCAAGGGGGAACTCTCCCTTTACAACTATTTTAAATGTTTCCGGGACACGGAGCCATGTTTTTCCAAGCGCTATACCAACGGCCACGTCGGTAGAGCCCATACCGGTAGCGAACGCGCAGAGAGCCCCCCCGGTGCAGGTATGCGAATCGGCTCCTATATGAACATCCCCGGGATTAAGATATTTTTCAGCCGTGACCTGGTGGCATACACCTTCGCCCACGTCGCTAAGCACTGAGCCTGTATTTAACGCGAAATCCCTCAGAAGTTTGTGATCGTTTGAAAGTTCCTTCCTGGGGCTTGGG
>JAFGOL010000094.1 GCA_016926495.1 Oligoflexia bacterium | reverse complement strand
TTTTTTTGCCCCTGTCCGAAATCCAGTATTGCAGCATGAGGTTGTACCTGTACGGGTTTTCGTATTTGAGGTCGTATACTGACAGGCGGGCGCCAAGGTTCAACCCTGTTTTTTTGGAAGGATACACAATGGGTATTCCCTGTATTGAGTACGGGACCCCGAGTATCGTGAACTGGTGTTTTTTCATTACACCCTTGATTTCCGAGCCGAACGTGGAAAAATCACCCGTAAGAGTGCCTTTTACCACCCTTGAACGGTCATGCCAGTCTTCGTCATAATCATCGGTTTGTTCCCCGAGCATAAGCTTCTTGAAATCATTGTAAAGGGCTGGTTCATATGCCTTATGGATGCTTTTCTTCCTTAATACCACTGGTGTTTTGGTTTCCTGGGGCGGAAGGGCCGGTTTGGCTTTTAAGGTTTTTGGGGATTTTTTTCGCGCCGTCGCTTTCTTTTCCTTTTTGAATTTATATTTATCCGGTTTCGCGTGAGCATCCTGTCCGGGTGTCATTAAAATTATTACAAATAATATTAGCGTGTACTTTTTCATCATTATCTATTTTTTATTTAGGGATTAATATATAATCAACAACAAATGAATAGGGTTGCTCAATATTTTGGTTCAGGTCTGTTCTCACTATTATCATATATACATCATTTATCTATTTTAACCTATCTTTGTTTTAGGGTTTTCTGGGGGAAAAGGGATGTCGGGCTCAGGGACATACTACGGGTTGTGCTTATGCAGGTATATTTCACCGGTGTGCAGGCATTGCCGTTGATAGCCGTACTTGCGTTACTGGTGGGGGGGCTGGTAATTATCCAGTCAATATCCCAGCTTTCCAAGATCGGAGCGGGTGAAACGCTCGGCAACCTCATGGTGGTGATAGTAATAAGGGAATTATCTCCCCTGGTCACGGCTTTTGTTATTACCGCGAGAAGCGGTACGGCCATAGCCAGCGAAGTGGGAAACATGAAGGTAAACGGCGAGGTTGACGCGCTTGAATCAATGGGAATATCCCAGATACAGTACATGGTCGCGCCGAGGTTTTTCGGCGGTGTTATAGCCACCATCGCGCTGGCGTTTTATTTTAACGTTGTCGCCATCCTGGGCGGATTTGTCGGAGCCTCTTTTTTCCTGGATGTGTTTTCCGTGGATTTTTATTTTTCAAGCATAGTGGATGCACTGACTATCGGCGATTTTTCGGCCTTTTTTATTAAAAACCTTGTCGGCGGTGCCATGATTTTTCTTATAAGCGTTACGCACGGTTTGCGCGTCAGGGGCGCCAGTACCGAAGTTCCTGTGGCGGCAATAAAGGCTGTAGTGCATTCATTGATATTTTTTGTGAGTTTCAATGTGATGGTTACCCTTTTTGTATATACCTGGGGCGGGGGAACATAATTTGGACGAAAGATGTTATCTTAGCTGCAGCAATCTTGTCTCGCGTGATGACTTCGGTAACACCGTTTCCTGCGAGGAGTTCAGCATGAACAAGGGTGATCTTGTCGCCATTATAGGCGAAGAGGGGAAACAGCCGGGCCTTATGCTGAGACTTCTTGCGGGAATGATGAATATCGAGGGCGGTAAACTTAATATTATGGGAACTGACTTTGAGTCCGCGCCTTATCCCGATATACAGAGGACAAGGGCGCTGACAGGCTTTGTTTTTGAGACAGGTTCGCTCATCTCCAACCTGACGCTTTTTGAAAATATAGCGCTCCCTCTCAGATATCATTACAAAACCCTGAAAAGGGAATATATTGACAGAAGGGTGAACAACATTTTGTGCAGGTTCGGCATGGTTGACTACTGGTACGAGAGACCCGCGAATGTTAGTCTTGAAGTCAGGAAAAAATGCCTGTACTGTAGGGCTTTGGTGATGCGGCCTGCGATTGTTTTCTACCATGAACCATTTGTGGGACTTGGAATGAAAACCAGGAGTTTTATCAAGCAGCTTATGCTTGATCTTCATATAAAAAACAGGGTGCCTGCATTAATGGCGGTATCTGATATAGATATGGTGTATAATTTTGTGAGCAGGTTTATTATTATGAACAGGGGCAGGATTTACAAGATTATTAACAATAACGACGAACTGAAGCGTCTGACCATTGAGGACCCGGTCGTGAGATCTCTGATAGGGGAAGTCCTGTATGTTGCTTGAACTTAACAAGTTTGAAAAGCGGGTCGGCTTTTTTCTTCTCTTTGTATTTGCGGGCCTTGTCGTTTCCCTTGCTTATATCGCGTACGAGAAAAAATGGTTTGCTCCCAAGGTTGAATATTTCGCGACATACGAAAGGGGAGACGGCCTCCATTCCGGGACCCAGATCAACGTTGCCGGGATCAACGCGGGAAAGGTAACTGATGTCGAGCTTAACGAGGACAACAAGATCCGGGTACGAATGCAGGTACTGAGAAAATTTTACGATAAAATAAAGACCGATTCCGTGGCGAAAATTATCAGGCCTTTTGTTATAGGCGACAAGGTTATTGATATTTCTATCGGAAGCAAGGATAAAAGTCCCATAGCTTACGGGGCCGAGATACCTTCCCAGGAGTCCATGGAGCTTATTGACCTGGTTAGCGGCGGTAACATGGCCCCTTACCTTGAAACGCTCAGCAACGCGCTGGACAAGCTCAAGAACGTCCTCGATATTTTGCTTGAAAGCGGCGACGAAAAACAGGTGGTTGACCTAGTAAACGAGATTTTGCCGACTATAAGGAGTATCAGGCAACTGTCCGATGCCCTGGGCGGCAATGACATGAAAAGTTTTCTGTCCGAGGGCAGCGGCGTGATGAAGGGAATGAACAGGGCCGATACTTACAAGGTATTGACCGATGTGGACAAGGCCGCGAAAGAGCTTGTCGCGTTAAACAAGAGACTGGAAAAAGTGGATATTGAAAAGCTGGTAAAGGATTTAAGCTCACTGGTTGTTGTTCTTAACGGTGTTTCCGGTAAAATTCCGGAAATAACGACAAAAGGCATCAAGGTACTTGACGAGGGCATATGGGTGCTTAAGGGTATGCAGAAAAGCTGGTTCCTTAAAAGCCATATTGAGAATATGCAGAAAGAGGAACAAAAGGCGGCCGGATCAAAAGGAAAGAAAAAATGAAGTCACGTAAGAATACTGTTGTAAAAGTAGTCCTGATGACAATCTCCGTTTTCCTTTTTTTGTACGGCGTAAGGGTCATATCCCTGCGCATACACCCGGAGGGACGAAGATCCAGCGAGGACTGCTTTAATGAACTTAAAACGAAATTACCGAAGGAAAAGCTTATCGAGATAATGCGTAAAAAGAGCATTACGCAGTCCTATTGCGATTTTACCGACGCTTTGAACTAG
>JAFGOL010000093.1 GCA_016926495.1 Oligoflexia bacterium | reverse complement strand
TTGTTAAATTATCCAGCAGGTGTATGTAATAGGAGAATATGTCGCTGACTTTATTTTTGGGATTAGCGGTTCGTTCATATTCCTTAACCGGGCGAAGGAACTCTTTTATTTTTATAGCGGAGTTTTCTATTATATAGATGTCCTCGTCTTCCAGGCTTGCCAGGCTGTCCTTGATAACATGTATCTCGCTGTTGATTTTCTCTATGATGCCTTTTATTTCTACGTTGGAAAAGCCGGCGTCGGTGCCTATGATTTTTGAAATTACCTGTATAATTTTTTCCGTCCTCTGTCTCAGAACGTCAATATCAAATTCCTTGTCGAGGTCCGTTTCAAATCCGCCCTGGCTGACCATTATGGCCGGTGTGTCCGGTATTTCCTGGTTTTTCGAACTGAGATCGTCCCTTACTTTTTGCACGAACCTGTTAAAATCGTCCATCTGTTCCCTGAGGCAGTAAAAAGACGCTATCTTGTTCTTTATAAATTTGTCCAGCTTGTTATTTGTAATTACGCTGTCCCTTTTCAGGTAATTGATAAGCTTTTTGTTCTGAGGCAGAAATATGTACAACTCGAACCCCAGGGGGATGTTCGGCACCAGCCAGCTTGGATTTATCTTGAAGAATTTATCGTCCAGGCTACTCTTGTTATTATTCATCCTTGACATGATTTATATATACCCCTTTTAACAGGTTTCACTATCTTTTCGGCTGTTCTGTGCCTGATTATTAGCTTTTTTTTGGACTACTGCCAAAGTTAAAGGTAAAATGTTAAATATTGAATAACTCTTCGGGGAAACAGTAATAAATGCTTTTTATTATTACATTTTTTTTGGCATGCGCTTTGTATTGTCAGGATTTCCCGCCCATTGAAGATGAGCTTGATGATATCCAGGTATTGCTTGACGAAGTTGAGAATGAAGTCGTTGAAGGAAAAGAGGCCGTTCCGCAAGCCGGACAGCCTCTGCCGCTGAAGCCTCACGATGAGCAGCCTTCACAGCCTCCGGAACAGGTCCGGACAGAGCCCCCGGCTTTGCAACCCGTACAACGGCCCGCAGCACCGGCAAAAAAAGAATGGGGTGCCTTCGGGGCTGATTCAATAAAGGTAAAAGTCGAGGATGCTTCGGAAAATGGTGATATTATTGATTACGGTTACATAGGAAAGATCGACGACGGCTATCTTGAAAACGGGTCATGGATATTCGCCCTTAACGGCTTATATGCCGAGTACGGAAGTACCGGCAGTTCAGGCATGTGTTTTGATTTCGGCTGGCAGTATAACATAAGGTTTGTTTCGGTGGCGCTGTTAACCGGTATCGGGTACCGCAGAAATTCAAACTTTGAGCTTTATCCCTGGAATATATGGATAGAACCGCGTTTCAGGGTCTTGTCGTGGTTAGGCCTGTACGGTATATTAGGTGTTGAATTTACCAGGATCAGCGGGGGAGATTTTGTATATCCTTTCACCATGTTCGGCGGCGGTATATTGCTGAGGATGGGGAGCATTGACAGAAAAGCGGAATTTTCCATGTACAAAAGATGGGGGATCCACAGAACGTACCTTGCTGTTTCCTGTAATACCCTGAAATATTCCGGCACTTCGTCGCTCTCGGGCGGTTATCTCGTCAAGATAGGGCTTTCCTTTGAATTTTGACTTATTAATTCCGGACTTATATGTTAAATTTTAAGTCCCGGAAATATGACTATACGTCCGGATTTTATATGGCTTTATCCGCTCAGGGAAGATTACAGGAAATAAAACATAAATTCAGAGGTGCGTTTTTTCCTGACTGGTCAGGCGTAACACAGGAGAGATTTTTTGAATTTTGTGACAACAGGCTGATCCTGTCAACTCCGTCTATTCCTGTTAGTGATGATGAAAAAGAAGTTGCCACTCTTGTTTGGGAAAGGGTTTAAACCAGGGGAAGTCCTATGCCGGGCTATATTTAAGCAGCTCATGCCAATTCGCATTCCAAGCGCTAACTTTGTCAGCTTCGTCATCGCTCATTCCGACGTACTGGTAGTACGCCTCATTCGCTCTTCCTTGCTTTCGCGTTATCATCTTGGACTGCAAATTGGTATTAGCCTGATGGGTTATTTTTTTATGTTTATTGGGTTTTTGCTTCCTCTCTCTGTATTTAATAAAACCTGCCGCCTCAAGTTCATTCTCAAACACGTAAAAATAGGTGTTAACATAATGCCTGCCCCAATTGACAATTTTGGAGAAAGGACGTGTATCCCAAAACTTTTTCACAAGCCCGTTTATCCCGGCATTCCCTTTCTTAGTCTCCAGAGCAATCCTTGCAATAGTACCGGTTAGTCCCCTTATAAACTTTTTGTAAGAATCCCTGTATCGCAGCTTTAGCGGCAAATGGAGGTGATTTGAGTTAATGGAAAAATTGTAAAGTTTTATATTGTATAATTCAGCGTGCCTGTTGATTGTGTCCCTTATTTTTCAAGCTTACCCTTGGTTAAAAAACTTCTGCTTCCTTTAGCCATTGAAGACCTTGTGGTGATATGCATGCAGGATTTTGTAGTAATTGGCCTTGAGGTTTTAGGATGTGATTTTGTGCCGCCGAATTTATCCGGTACTTTTTTAAATATTTTAGTATCAAATCCTAACTGTTTTCCCATGTTACAGCCTCTTAAATAGATTATCATACGGCAATGCAAAGTCAATAAAAAAATTAATTATTTCAGAAAATATTTTTATCAAACTACGACGGTAAATAAATAAAATAAGCAGCCAGATTCACCCCCCTGTGTTTAAGTGTTGATAGTTTCTGATTGTCGAACTAGCCTATTGAACTCGCATTATTTAGCGACGGAGCAAAGTTATTTTTATATACAAAAGAGGCTGGAGCCAAAAAGATTCCGGGATAGATATAAATATCCCGGAATCTTTTTACTTCCTTTATTTTACCTCCAGAGGGCTGCCAATATGAAGGGCGCACCCTCCGGGTGCTCTTGTGCATTACTTTCTTCCTCTTTTTCGCTACGAAAATACATTTGGCGACACTTCCCTTAGCTGTAAGTATTAATAATAAGTTTATAGCTTTTATTTCCCCTGAACAAGCGGAGCTTCGCCAAAATAGGTAATTATAACAGTGTGTTATCTTGTTTTGTGAAAAAAATAACTTTTCTGCCATAATATTATTGACGCGGCGTTTGTGAATGTGTTATATTTGTTTTGTGAATAAAATCACAAAAACAAAAAGAGAGGTGGTTGCGTTGGTACCTAAAAAAACTGTGGCCAGATTGATCCTGTACAAGAGGTTTCTCAAGCAGTTGATTGATGATGGGGTAAAGAATACATACTCGCATGATATTGCAACTAAATTTGGTGTTACTGCCACGCAGGTAAGAAGGGATTTGATGTGCGTCGGGTACCACGGGGCATCAAGAAGCGGATATGACGTGAAAAAGCTTTACGATGAGATCCTCAGATTTTTTATAAATACAGAGGGAAAAGACGTAGTCCTTGTCGGTGTCGGTAACCTGGGCAGGGCTTTGCTTTCCTACTTTTCCGGAGGTAAGTCACATATTCGTGTTGTGGCAGCGTTTGATAATGATGAGCACAAGGTCGGCAGGGTGATTTGCGGGTGCCGTTGCTACCATATAAATGAACTTAAGGATTTTGTGGATAAAAACAAAATTCATACTGTCATGCTTTGTGCTCCGGCAACAGCAGCGCAAGATATTGCTGTTCAACTTATTAAAAGCGGCGTAAAGGGTATCCTGAATTTTTCACCGGTCAGGCTTAATTTGTCAGCCGATGTTTATATAGAGGATTTTGATATTACGATGAACCTGGAAAAGGTGATGTTTTTTGCGGGTTCGAATACCGGTTTTGAGGAGAAAATTAATGTGTAGTTGCACGGAAAATACAAGCAGTATCGGAGAGCTTCTTGAAAGGTATAAGCCGTACGCGAAAGATTCGCTGATTCCCGTATTACAGGAGGTCCAGCAGGTTTACGGTTTCCTTTCTTACGAAAATTTAGTCGCTGTAAGCAAGGCGTTCGGGTTATCTCTCGCGAAAGTTTACGGCGTCGCGAGCTTTTATAACCAGTTTAAATTCAATACGCCGGGGCGGTACAATATCCAGGTTTGCAGGGGGACCGCGTGCCATGTAAAGGGCTCAGCGAAGATACTGGAAAAAATTAAAAGGGTCCTTAACATCAATGAAGGTGAAACAACAAAAGACGGACTTTTCAGTATTGAGGTTGTGGCTTGCGTAGGCGCGTGCAGCCTGGCACCGGTGCTCTGTATAAACGGCGAGTACTATTCAAGGGTTACTCCCGACCAGGTGGAAGGGATCATAAATAACTTAAGGGATGTTAAACATGAAAAAGATTTGTGAACAATGCACGCATGACTATGAAACTCCGTGCGCCGACTACATAGAATGTAAAACCGCAGGAGCTAAATGCCAGGGAGGGGGAACAGGTGAACAGGCGCTGCATCCCGGAAAATCAAATTTAACTGTATACGCCGGAAAAGGCACGTGCGGCCTGGGATCGGGAGTAAAGAAAACAATTGATGCAATACGCGGATACGCCGAAAAAAATAAAATTGAAATGGATATAATCGACGTGGGATGTATCGGCTTGTGTTCGCAGGAACCTGTTATTGATATAAAGATACCCGGCAGAAACAGGATATCATTCGGAAGGGTTTCGGAAGACGTGGCTCCCTCGGTCATTGAAGAACTCGTTGTTCACAACAGGGTGCTCCCGGGGCATGTTTTATTTCAGTATAAGGAAGATAACGAGACGGCGTGGGATGGCATACCTGACTTCAGCGAGCATGAGTATTTTGCGCAACAGACCAGGAGAGTTTTGAAAAACTGCGGTGTAATTGATCCGCTCAGTATTGAGGAATATTTTACTACCGGCGGTTATAAAGCCGTCTCCCGTGTCTTAAAGCAGCATACTCCCGACGAGGTTTGCGATATTGTATTAAAAAGCGGGTTACGGGGAAGAGGCGGCGGAGGTTTTCCGACTGGACAAAAGTGGAAATATGCCGCGGCAAAGTCTTCCTTTCAGAAGTATTTAATATGCAACGCCGATGAGGGTGATCCGGGAGCCTTTATGGACAGGGCTGTTATTGAAGGTGATCCGCATAAGCTCATAGAGGGCATTATTATCGCTTCGTACGCAATTTCGGCGTCCAGGGCTTATGTGTATATTCGCGCGGAATATCCGCTCGCCATTGAAAGGCTGACAAAGGCGATCGAGGATGCCAAGGATCACGGGCTTCTCGGCTATAACATATTGGACAGCGGATATAATTTAAGTATCACAATAAAAAAGGGAGCCGGCGCTTTTGTTTGCGGCGAAGAGACCGCATTAATTAACAGCATTGAAGGCAAAAGGGGAATGCCCAGGACAAGGCCTCCTTATCCGGCGGCCAGCGGGTTGCACGGTTGTCCGACGGTAATTAATAATGTTGAAACCCTGGCCAATTTGCCTGGCATCATTTTAAGCGGATGGGAAAGTTTCGCGGCAATAGGCACAAAGAACAGCAAGGGAACAAAGGTATTCGCGTTGTCCGGAACGCTTAACAATGTCGGCCTTGTTGAAGTAGAGATGGGGACCTCTATAAGGAAAATTATTTTTGATATCGGAGGGGGAATATACAAAAATAAAAAGTTTAAGTCGGCGCAGATCGGCGGACCTTCGGGCGGATGTATTACGGAGAAATATCTTGATATTGAAGTTGATTATGAATCTTTAAAAACAATCGACGCGATGATGGGGTCAGGCGGGCTTGTCGTTATGGACGAGGATACATGCATGGTTGATGTCGCCAGGTTTTTTATGGATTTTATTCAGAGGGAAAGCTGCGGAAAGTGTATCCCGTGCAGAGAGGGCACAAAGAGGATGCTTGAGATATTAAACCAGATTACCAGGAGCAGGAAATCCGAAACAGGTAACGAACCCCTGGAGAGATTTAAAGGAGTGTTAATGCTGAAAAGGCTCGCCCAGGTGATCCAGAAAACCAGCCTTTGCGGATTGGGCCAGACAGCGCCCAACCCTGTTTTAAGTACGATGAAATATTTTAAGGACGAGTATGAAGCTCATATTTTCGAGAGGAAATGTCCGGCCGGCGTTTGTGAAGACCTT
>JAFGOL010000092.1 GCA_016926495.1 Oligoflexia bacterium | reverse complement strand
ATTCTTTCAATCTGTCAATTTTTGCAGTATTTGCCTCATGGTGCTAATTGCTGAATATATTTGCTGAAATACGTAACAAATGCCGCGACACGGGCTTTGGGCGCAATCTTTTAATTGCTATAAAACTGTAACCCTGTAATATTGAACGTATTGTGACTGAAAACGATGCTAAAAAACTGATATTGCTTGATGCCTGTAGCAAGGCTGAAAAGGCTGCTGCCGCTTTTTTTCATTCAATGCAAAAATTAAAAAAGTTCAACCCTGCCCTGCAACATGATCTTGATGATCTTGAGCCTTATGACGCGATGGTCAGCCGCTTTGAAAGGACAAGCGAGGTTATGATCAACAAATTGTTCAGGGCCGTACAATATTATGAAACAGGCGCGAAAGAAGGCACAATAAGGGATTGCCTGAATTTCATGATAAAAATAAATATAATTGATGACGCAGAAGACTGGATGAACATGCGTGAACTTAGAAACAAAATTACCCACGACTACTTATCAAACAGGATAAATGATTTTTATTCGGAAATAAGAAGGTATAAACCTGTTATTGAAAACGCCCTGAAAAAAGCGGAAAAATACCTGAAAGATAACAAGTAATGGATGAAACTTTAAAAAATCTTTCCGAAACAGAAAAACAGGCCCTTGCTTTTGCCATACAGAAATTAAATCCGGATTACAGTGTATTCCTGTTCGGCTCCAGGGTCGAAAAAAAGGGCGGAGATATTGACATACTGATTATGGCGCCTGACCTTGATGAAAAGGACAGGTTCAGCCTTTCCCTGTCAATAGGCTCCAGGTTCAAAAGCATCTGCGATGAAAAAATTGACGTTATTATTTTTGATCCCAATGATCTTACGGAAAACAATACCGCTTTTTTAACCTTAATTAACAAAAAGAGGATATCCTTGCCTCTGCAATAAACGCTTGATCACCTTAATTGCAGTATGTTGTTTTTTTAAAAAGAGCAATCTTGATTACGAATTGGTATTAGCAGGAATTTCACCGCCCGGCCAACCCCCTGATCCTGTCCAGCCTCGTTTCTATGACTGTCTTGTTCGGGTAGCTTGACTGCAGGTCTTCAAGTATGTCGACCGCCTTGTCGTACTCGTCTATCTCGACAAGGGCCTCGGCCTTCTGGAATTTGCAGAGGACCCCGTACTTTGTCTTAACTGAAAATTTAATGCACTTGTCCATTGCCTCTATGCATTTATCAATGGTGTCCCTGTCAACGCCTATATAGCTTTCTCCGCCCTGAAACCTGTCCTTAACATCCCTGGCCAGTATGGCATAAGAAAGTCCGAGATAGTAATAAGCTTCCTGCGCCATCTCTGACATCGCGATTTTCTGGGGCAGGGTTTCCATGTCGCCTGCCGCCTTTTCCAGGTAATCAACAGCCTGCTGGAACTGGTACAGGGAAAAATACGTCTTGCCGGTCTTTACCAGGAATTTTATCCTGTCCTCCTTGCTGAAAGTAAGATCAAGCGCCCTTTTGTAAAATCTCAGGGCATTCTGGTCGTCCTTGAGATGTTTTTCGTAAATAACGGCGATCTTATCAAGAACATTCAGTAGTTCCTTGCCCTTGGCGTCGGACGTGTCAAGATAAAGCTCGAAAAGGTTAAGGGCTTTCCTGTATTTTCCGGCCTGGTAATAAACCTCGGCAAGATGAAAAAGCGAAGCCTGCCCCTTGGGGCTGTGCGGGGAAACCGAAACAACTTTTTTGAAATTATTTATGCTTTCCCTGAGGTCTCCCCTATCCCAGCTTTTCATAGCCCTTCTGTAATACGTGTCTGTAAGAAGTGTGCGCTTGCCGCAGCCTGAAATAAATATTATTGCCGCCACGGCGAGTAAATTATTGACGCTAGGCCGGAGCATTACCTTCTTCCTGGCCATTGTCGAGGCCGGCTTCTCCGTTCTCAGAATCCTCGCTGAGTACCTTGACGACGGCAACTATGGTTTCATTTTTGGCCAGGTTCATGAGCTTTACGCCCTGGGTTGTCCTTCCTGAAATCCTTATGCTGTTTACCTTGATCCTGATTGTCTGCCCGGTATCGGATATAAGCATCAGTCCCTCTTCTGCCTTTACCTTTAAAACGGAAATAACATTGCCGCCTTTTTCGTTCATCTTGCCGGCAATGATTCCCTTTCCGCCCCTGCTCTGTATCCTGAATTCCGAAAGCACGGTCCTTTTTCCGTACCCGTTTTCAAAAACCGTGAGTATGGTTGAATCAGGTTCGTCAAAATCCGAAATAACCTCCACGCCCACTACGCTGTCGCCTGTATTAAGATTGATGCCCCTTACTCCCCTCGCGAGCCTGCCCATTTCGGAAACGTCGTTTTCGCTGAAGCAGATGCTCTTGCCCTGCAGGGTACTCAGCAGTATGTAATTGTCGGAGGATACAAGATGCACTTCCCTGATATCGTCGCCCTCTGCGATCGTAACCGCGATCTTTCCGTTTGTTTTGGGCTTTGCGAAATGCATAAGGGAGGTCTTCTTGATATATCCACGTTTTGAAACAAGTATGATATTAACATCGTCGGTAAATTCCTTTACCGGCAACATGGCTACTATTTTTTCCTCGCCGCTTATGTTGATAAGATTGACAATGGGTTTTCCCTTGGCACCCCTTGTCGACGGTGGGATCCTGTGGACCTTAAGCCAGTAACATTTTCCCTTGTCCGAAAAACACAGTATATAATTATGCGTGTTGGCCACAAACGCGTCGGATATAACGTCGTCTTCCTTTAAAGCCTGCCCCCTTACGCCCTTTCCTCCCCTCTTTTGCGCCTTGAAGGACTCCAGCGACTGGCGCTTGATATAGCCCGAATGGCTTATGGACACCACCACGTCCTCTTCTGTAATAAGGTCTTCAATACTGAGATCTTCGGTGCTGCCGACAATTTCGGTTTTTCGCTTGTCGCCGTAAAGCCTGTCAACTTCCTCCAGTTCTTCCCTTACTATTTTTAGTATCCTGGCATCGTCAGCCAGTATTTCCTTAATCTCCTTGATCCTTTCAAGCAGCTTTTCATACTCGCTGACAATCTTGTCCCTTTCAAGCGCGGTAAGTCTCTGAAGCCTCAAATCCAGAATGGCCTGCGCCTGGATCTCGGACAGGGTGAAGGTTTCCATAAGGCCGGTCTTGGCTTCCGCCGGAGAAGCCGATTTTTTTACAAGCGCGACAACTGCGTCTATATTTTCAACCGCTATCTTCAGGCCCAGCAATATGTGCGCACGGTTCTCGGCCTTGTTAAGCTCAAAACGCAGCCTTTTTGTCACAACGTCCTTTCTGAATTCTATAAAAAGCTTCAGGTATTCCTTGAGCGACAATATCCTGGGCTGGTTTCCGTCGAGGCCCAGCATTATTATGCCGAACGTGGACTCCATGGCCGTAAATTTAAAAAGCTGGTTCAGTATAACATTGCCCTGGTGGCCTTTTTTTATTTCAATTACCACCCTGAGCCCCAGTCTTGACGACTCGTCCCTTATATCGCCGATCCCTTCCACTTTTTTATCCCTTACAAGCTCGGCGATTTTTTCGATAAGGCGGGCCTTGTTCACCTGGAAGGGGATCTCGGAGACTATGATCCTTTCATTCCCCTTTTTATCCAGTTCAATTTCCGCCCTCGCCCTTACCCTGATAATCCCCTTGCCCGTGGAATAGGCGGAAACAATGCCGTCCCTGCCGTAGATTATTCCGCTCGTGGGAAAATCAGGACCCGGAATAATGGACAAAAGATCATTTACCGTTATGGCCGGGTTATCGATAGTGGCAATGGTCCCTTTTATGACCTCGGACAAATTATGGGGCGGCACGCTCGTTGCCATGCCGACCGCGATACCGTTTGATCCGTTAACAAGGTAATTGGGGATCTTTGCCGGTAAAAGCTGCGGCTCGTTAAGCGTTCCGTCGTAGTTTGGGACAAAGTCCACTGTTTCCTTTTCAAGATCGGACAAAAATTCGCCGCTTATTTTTGAAAGGCGGATCTCGGTATACCTCATAGCTGCGGGGGAATCCCCGTCTATGGAACCGAAATTGCCCTGCCCGTCCACCATGCCGTAACGCATGGAAAAATCCTGCGCCAGCCTTACTATGGAATCATAAACCGCGGTATCACCGTGAGGATGATATTTACCGATAACGTCACCCACCACCCTCGCTGATTTTTTATAGGGCTTGTCATGGTAGTTATTCAGTTCGTGCATCGCATACAGTATACGGCGGTGTACGGGTTTAAGGCCGTCCTTAAAGTCAGGAAGCGCCCTGCCCACGATTACGCTCATGGCGTAATCAAGGTACGCGCCTCTCATTTCCTCTTCTATGCTTACATTGGATATATTAACGGGCTCCTGGTGTACTTCTTCCATCTACCGCTCCTTGCTAAATATCGAGATTTCTTACTCTAAGCGCGTTCTGTTCTATAAAATCCCTTCTGGGTTCAACAACGTCGCCCATTAGTATGGTGAATATCCTGTCCGCTTCCACGGCGTCGTCTACTGCGACCTGCAAAAGCATCCTGTTCTTAGGGTCCATTGTTGTTTCCCACAGTTGTTCCGGGTTCATTTCCCCGAGGCCCTTGTACCTTTGTATGGTAAGCCCCTTTTTTCCGTACTCGACAATAAACTCCACCAGTTCCTTCAGTGTGTGTATTTCCTTTGTCTCGCCGTCTGACAGTTTCAGCCTGTACGGAAGCTTGCCCAGTTTTTTTACGTCCTCGGCGAGCGCGCACAGTTCTTCGTACTCCGTAAGATCGTACATATCGGAAGAAATCACCGTGGTAACTTCCCGTTCTGTTTTTTTCCTGGTCCTGAATTCAACAGTGCTTGTACCGGTATTCCGATCCTCCTCTATGGTGTACGACATTTTTTCAAACCCGGTATGGCGCTCGTTTATATGGGCTATCAAATCATTAAAGTAATCCTCAACGGTTTTCCTGTCCTTAAGCCATTCGGGGCTGTTACCCCACCTCATTATCAGGTGCCTTATTATATCGTGATCCCTCTTGTTGCGCGTAAAGGCATCAAGTATCTTGTTAAACTTCAGTACCCTGGCAACCAGTGCCTTAAGCTCAGGGCCCGTTATTTCGGAATCGGGCGAAACAAAATTAATGCCGCTGCATGAATCGTTGAACAGCATTTCGTTCATTTCCTGCTCGTCCTTGAGATACCAGTGCCTGCTTCCTTTCTTTATCCTGAAAAGCGGGGGCTGGGCGATAAAAAGATTTCCGTTTTCCACAAGCTCGTTCATGTGCCTGAAAAAGAAAGTAAGGAGCAGGGTGCGGATATGAGAACCGTCCACGTCCGCGTCAGTCATTATTATTATTTTATTATACCTGAGCCTTGAAACATCATACTCGGTGTCCCCTATGCCCACGCCGATTGCCGTAATCAGGTTTTTTATTTCTTCGGAGCCCAGTACCTTGTCAAAACGCGCCTTTTCGACATTAAGGATCTTACCCTTTATCGGTAACACGGCCTGGATGCGCCTGTCCCTGCCCTGCTTGGCGGAACCTCCGGCGGAGTCTCCTTCAACTATAAAAAGCTCGCACTCGTCGGGGTTTTTAGACTGGCAGTCAGCCATCTTGCCCGGCAGGCCCGTAAGGTCCAGGGGCGTTTTTCGTCTTGTAAGCTCTTTTGCCTTTCTTGCCGCGATCCTTGCCCTGGCGCTTTCGACGGATTTTATGCACACGGTCTTTGCGACCTGGGGATTCTCTTCAAAATACTGCAGTAACTTTTCGTTAACAACAGCCTCTACAATACCCTTAACCTCGGAGTTCCCGAGCTTGGTCTTGGTCTGTCCTTCAAACTGCGGCTGGGGCACCTTGACGCTGACTATGGACGCCAGCCCCTCCCTGATGTCCTCGCCTAAAAGGTTTTCCTTCATGCCGCCGAGCAGGTTGTTCTTGGTGGAATAAAAATTCACCGTCCTTGTAAGCGCGGCCTTAAGCCCGGAGAGATGCGTTCCGCCCTCTATGGTGTTTATATTGTTGCAGTAAGTAAAAATATTTTCCTTGTACGAATCATTCCATTGCAGGGCTATTTCGACAATAATATCGTCCCTGGCGGACGTGAAATATATCGGGGGTTCGTGCAGGCATTTCTTGTTCTGGTTTACATACTCGACAAAGCTGCTTATGCCGCCCTCGTAGTAAAAATCAACCTCGTTGTCGGTTCTTTCGTCCGTAAGCGATATCTTGAGCCCCTTGTTTAAAAACGCGAGCTCCCTAACCCTTTTTTCGATTATCTCGAACGTAAATTCAAGCACTTCAAATATGTCCGGGTCCGGCCTGAACGTGATCTTCGTGCCTTGCTTGTCGCTGGTACCGCTTTCCGCAAGGGGCGTCTCGGGATCGCCGCGCCTGTACGTCTGGGTGTAGATCTTCCCCTCTCTTTTTATTTCAAGCTTCAGGACCGAGGCAAGCGCGTTAACACAGCTAAGACCGACGCCGTGCAGCCCTCCGGAAACCTTGTAGCTTGAAGTATCAAATTTACCGCCTGCATGCAGCTTTGTAAGCACGACCTCGGCCGCGGATATTCCGGATTCCTCGTGTACTTCGACGGGAATCCCCCTGCCGTCGTCCTCAACGGTTATACTGTCGTCGGCATGAATGGTTACTTCAATATTGCCCGCGTAACCGGCCAGATGTTCATCGACGCTGTTGTCCAAAAGCTCGAAAACAAGATGGTGAAGGCCTCTCACCGACGTATCGCCGATATACATGCCGGGCCTCTTGCGCACTGCCTCCAGTCCGTCGAGTACTTTTATACTTTTAGCGTCATATCTGGCATTCATTTTCTGATCGCAATTATCATTGTTGTTATCAACCATCAAGTACGCTCCCCTTGTCTACATTTATCAGTTGCACAGTATCAGAAAATAGCCTGTTAAACAAGGTCTTATCTACCGAAGTAGCGATGATTTGTATTTTCTCTTTTTTTATAATTTCAATCAATTTAATGAACCTGTTTTCATCAAGAAAAATACTGGCGTCATCATACAGAAATACCGGTTTATTTCCGCTGTATTCCTTGATAAGCCGGCATTTTGCAATCTTGAACAAAAAGGCAAGCAATTTCGCCTGTCCTGTCGACAGGGTCCTTTTTACGTTGATCCCGTCAATAATTACGTCAAAGATGTCCCTGTGAGGACCCACTGTTGTAACTCCTTTTATTTCATCGGTTTTTCTGCTTTCCTTAAGCCTGTGCATATACCCGGCGGGATCTTCGCATACATTGCTGCAGGTCCTTATCTCTGTCTTTTTTATCTCTTCGAAAAAGCCCGTAAAAGTATCCTGAAGATAATTGCCAAGGTATTCCACCGCCTTACCGCGCCGCCCGGATATCCTTATGCCGGTAACCGCAAGCAGCTCGTCCCATATCCGGTATTCGATCCCGTTTTTAAGGGCAAGGTTCCTGTTTTTAAGCAGCCTGTTGTAATACACAAGATCATCAAGGTGAGAGGTGTCCAGACAAAAAGCCAGCTTATCGAAAAACCTTCTTTTTTCCGTCTCCAGCCCCGTTATAAGCTCAAACGAAGACGGGCTGTATGAAATGATCTTCAGCTGGTTCAGGATGTTTTTAATGCTCTTTTGCCTGTTGCCGTCAAGGCAGTATTGTCTTTTATCTTTCCGAGCGCTGTATGATACCTCGTAATCACTGACCGAATCACTTATGATCGCCTTTACCTGTAAAGCGTCCTTTCCGTGCATTATCCAGTCAGAAACACCTCCGGGCCTGAAAGACCTTGTGTTGGAAAGCAGGTATATTGATTCCAGTATGTTGGTCTTGCCCTGCGCGTTCTGGCCGTAAAGGCACATAAAAGGCGATTCCACGCGGATACCGGCTTCGCCTATGTTCCGGAAGGAAAAAACCTGAAGCTGCCTTAGAAATGCCACAAAACAGTTAAATCCTCATTGGCATAACAACGTAAAGATATGCTGATTCGTCTTTCTGCGGTTTTACAAGTACAGGGCTGAGAGGATCTCCTATGTTGAAATTAAGAATATCATCATCAAGCGCCGACAGTATGTCAACCAGGTATTTGGAGTTGAACCTTATCTCCATGTTTTCATCGTTGTAACTGGCTTCTATTTCCTCCACAGCCTCTCCGAAATCCGGCGACCTTGAACTGAGGCTCATGGAATTGTCGTTAAGACTTACCAGGACCGTTTTGGACTTTATGGTCGTGACAAGCGAAACCCTCTTAAGCGCTGAAAGCATATCTGTTCTTTTCACGCTCAGGGCCTTTTCCGGCCCTTTCGGCACAACCCTCATGTAATCCGGATACTCCAGCTCCATTTGTTTTATAAAAAGTAGGCTGTTTTCTATGTAAACATACAAATATCCGGACTCAAGCATCAATGAAACCTTATCAGAGGCATCCATAATTTTTCTCAGTTCCATGATACCTTTCTTTGGAAAAAGTATTCCCTTTACGGCGCCGAGGTCAGCCAGGGTGCATATATTGCTGTCCATAAGGCCCAGCCTGTGTCCGTCTGTTGAAACCATCCTCAGGGTCCCCTTGTCCGTTCCGTTATCAAAATAGACGCTGTTAAGGTGGTATTTTGTTTCGTCCGAAGAAGCGCAAAAAGTAACCTTGTCTATCATGTTTTTTAGGCGTGCTGATTCAATCTCAAGATTGGGTTTTGCGGAAGGCAGCGGGACCTTGGGAAAGTCGGACGCCGGCAGTGTGGGTATCTTGAAATCCACGCGACCTGATTTTATTTTAAGCAGATTGTCGATTAACTCCATTTCTATGGAGCCTGTGGGCAGTTCCTTGCATATTTCGTAAATATTCCTGGCCGATACCGTTGTTTTTCCGGGGGAGGCAACTTCAGCTTCAAATTCAGTAAAAACGCCCATCTCCATGTTGGTTGCCAGTAGTGATACCTTGCCTTTT
>JAFGOL010000091.1 GCA_016926495.1 Oligoflexia bacterium | reverse complement strand
CAGATCTTTTATATCCTGTCAGAAAAATTGTCTATTCGGCGACATGGCCACAATAATTCTTCTTGTTTCTTGCTTATTCATTATTAATCATCTCTCTGAAAGGAAAAGAAAACATCAGCGGGATTATAAACATATTGTGTTTATAATGTCACGCCAAATTGCAGTTATTAATGTTTACGAAACCATTCCACGGCCCTTTGAGCCGAAATATTAAAATTTTCTCCCGTGTAGGTATCAAAATGACGGGCATTTTTTAATAATACAAATTCCTTTGGGTTATTTGCCTTTTCGAACAGAATTTCAGACTCACTCGCAGGACAAACGATATCGTTTTCAGCGGCAATTATAAGAACAGGCTGCCTTACCCCGGAAATCACTTCTTCCGGTTTTAGTTCCAGTATATGCCCAAGTGTCGTAATGGGAATTTTTACCTGCATTTGCGGATATATTTCGGACATTTTGGCATAGAACGATTTTGAATCTTCATCCGTAAGTATCTGATCGGGCTTCAAGCTTAGTTTTTTATTGCTTACAACCTCGCGAGTCCGTGCCTTTTGCAATGTCCCGTCTATCTTTGCCTTTTCATCATCATTCATCTTTCCTTTTATCATTCTTTCGCCGCTCGCGAATGTTAACTGTACCGCAATGCTTTTAACCCTGCTGTCCGTTACTGCAACATAAACGGCATTTGCGCCTCCGAACGAAGAACCCCACAACGAAACATTTTCCGGATCAACGTTTTCAAGGCTTTGAATATACGTGACGGCATTCCTTATATCAACAGCCTGCTTTTGCGGCACAAGTAACCCCCGTTCTCCCTCGCTCGCACCAAACTTTTACCATAAAATCAATTTTATCGCAATGTTCTGACAAGATCACGGATTTTCATAAAAAGTTTCATCAGTAATATTATCTACAACAGTGAAACTGTCTGATCCTGTTTTCAGCACATCCAGGTCCATCCTAATCTCACCATCCAATACGCACGTAAAATGAACGCCATTATCGATTACCTCAAACTCTATGTTGCGAGTCATTTCATCAAAAAATATAAACGAATTCCTGAATACAGGTTGCGAATATAATATAAATTCCCTGCATGCCTGAACAAATTCGTTTCTTGACTGTTCATAAAGCATGGGTGATTCCACAAGGTAAAAAACTCCCTTGTCAATCCCGGACACAAACGGGTTAGTCGCGCTAAAATGAACAGTAAGGGGATAAAACCGCCACGAAACTAATGCGTTAACTTCTTTAAATGCCAATTCAGGATCTACGGTATTATTTATCATGGCATTACTTCCGGCCGTAAGATAGCTTGAACCAATAACATACCCCGTAGCGACAGTTAATCCGCCCAGAACATACTTGGAAACCGCCTGGGCAAAAGCTTTTAATTTCGGTATTGTATAGGTATCCTTTCCAAGATCCTGCCATTTTTCCAGTACCCTGCTTTGTATTTTTTCATGTATGAATCTACCGGTATCGGCTATTGCTTTATCAAGTCTCTTTAACAGAGCAGTAATATTCCTTAATTTTTTTAATCCATTCTTTAATGAGAATTGTCTTCCCGAACCTGTTCCCGCACCTGCCAGTAAACCAAACAGGCATGCATACTCGCCGTATTCATTTATGGGCTTAAATATTTTATAAAAAATTGTATCTTCAAAATAGTAGGTAACAACAGTACCGGAAACAAGCTCCAATACATTACCGGTGCCGGGTGACGAACAGGTAATGTATTCCGTAGGTCCACCGTCACCGGGATATTTTTTATTGTTTACGCATTCTATGTTAAAAGTAGTCTGTTCGGTGCCTGCCAGGAGCATCTGTGTTGTTCTTAGGGCGATAAATTCCGGCAATTCAAAGGACGGATCACCGAACATTTTTTCAAGTATGGGATTATTTACATGGCTTTCTTTATAACCGTCGTTTTCTACGCCCTTAACACGTATATACTCTAAATAATCATCAGTAACGTCGTACATATCGTCGCTAAAGGTGAAATTGCCTTCAAGACAGTCTCTTCTTCCTTCCCCTTCGCCGGAATACGATGGTATGGTAGTCGCTCCCACTTTGTATAACAGGTCGTCCTTATCGTTCAAACGGCTGACTATAACCGTGATGCAGGCTTCTTCGGGAGATAATAAACTCTTTGCATAACTGTTAAAAGTTACCGTGGCTCCCGGCTTGTACTTGTAATACTTACCCGCAGCCATAAGGTCCTGTTTCGAGCTGGCGCTTTTTATGCTATATATAAAAAACCCTTCTGAATCCATCTGACCGTACAAATTTGATAAAAATAAAACATGTATGATCACCCATGCCATGTTAATCGATCGTACCATTTCGTATAAACCGCTTTTAGTTTCGTGGTTTCTGGATTTGCCCCCATTATGTAAAGGCAAAACCTATTAGTTAACCGTCGTAAGCTTTTGTATCGGACATGACCCTTGTGGAGCGACTTTCCATTTAACCTTGTTAGTCGGGGTATAATTTTAAAAAACGTCGCACACGGTTTTTACTTTATTTTTTCCTTGTAAATGAAAAAACCGCTACCTTTTTTGATAACAAACGACCGGACATTACCGCCAAAGTACCCACAGGCGTAAAATTAAGGCGCAAGCGAAAAAACACTGAAAAAAGTTACAAAAAGAATAAAGACAATACCACACATGGTTCTCCTCCCCGGGATTAATTGATTTGGCGAGCAGTCGGGCTTACAGGTATTTCACCTGCTTACCGTTGCGGGACAGCACCGGATTTTCACCGGATTTCCCTCGACCCAAACCGTTTATTTGAAATATACAAACGAATATACAAACAAACTTATAAATGGAAAACAACAAAAGTCAACCCTGATAACCGACTCAGCCGCAAAATGCCGGTTTATGCCGGCGGCACTTGTGGTAAAATGCCTGCATCCGGTTTCAAGAGGGAGTTGTTTATGTCAGAGCTTATAAGATTCAGCTTTTCCGTTGAAAAAGAATTGTTCGACGAATTCGAACAATTAATAGAGCAAAGCGAATACGATAACAGGTCGGAATATATCAGGGATATTATAAGAGAGAAAATACTGGAAAATAAAAAGGCCGAAAGCAAGGCTGTTGTCGGGACCATTTCGCTGGTGTACAACCACCATAAAAGGGACTTAAGCAAAAAGCTTACTGAAATCCAGCACAACTTTCATAAAGAAATAGTCGCGACAACCCATATACATTTAAACCATGAAATGTGCGCCGAAGCCATTATAGTAAGAGGCAAATATAATACCATAAAAAGGATAGCCAACGGGCTGGGCCGGCAAAAGGGCGTCGTTCATTCGTCGTTATCAATAGGCATTTTGGAATAATACATCCTGGTGTGAAAAAAAAACTTTTCGTAACACCATTATTGTGCTAATAATTTTCCGGCTTAAAACTTCGGTCAGGCGAATCGTCTGCTTAACTAAGGGAGTACGGGATGAATATCCAAACACAAATAGACGAACTTATAAAAACACACGGTAAGGAGCGTAAAGCGCTTATGCCGATCCTGCAGGACCTGGCAAAACAAAATCGCTTTTTATCAAAAGAAACCCTGCAATATATAGGTATCAAAATGGATATATCCGCGGCGGAAGTTTACGGGACCGCATCTTTTTATTCGTTTCTTGACATAACGAGGCGCGGGGAAAACGTGATCAGGGTCTGTAAGACCATATCCTGCGACATGAAAAACAAGCAATTAATCGTAGATACAATTAAAAAGAGGTTGAACATCGGCGTGGGCGAAACCTCGCACGATAATAAATTTACCCTGCTTGAAACCAATTGCATGGGCCACTGCCACGAGGGGCCCGTAATGCTTGTAAACGACGATATCTATACAAACCTGACTCCGCAGAAAACATTGGAAATTATTGATAAGTACAGTAGGGGATAAACGCTATGGATAAATTGAAAAAACTGCAGGAAAAAGTAAATATGATTTTCACTAAATGTGATCATCAGGCCGTACTTAAAAAGTCAGTCGGCGAAGGACCTGAGCAAATACTAAAAAAACTCATGGCTTCCAGTTTAAGGGGTCGGGGAGGAGCAGGCTTTTATACGGGCCTTAAGTGGAAATTCGCCAAAGAGGCTCAGGGCAATAAAAAATACGTTATATGCAACGCTGACGAAGGTGAACCCGGAACCTTTAAAGACCGCGCGATCCTTGAGCAGGTGCCCGAAAAGGTCCTGCTCGGCATGGCTATATGCGCGTGCGCGATATCTTCGGATGAAGGATACATTTATTTACGCGGAGAATACAATTACCTTAAGCGCAAACTGCAGGCGGTTGTTGATAAATTCAACAATGACATTAAATCCATAATGGACTTTAATGTAAAGATCTTTTCAGGAAGCGGCGCGTACGTTTGCGGAGAGGAAACGTCGCTGATCGAGTCCATGGAAGGCAAACGCGGAGAACCCAGGAACAAGCCCCCGTATCCCGTGGTTTCCGGTTATCTGGGTAAACCGACCGTCATAAATAACGTCGAAACCTTTGTATACGCGGGCATGATCATGGCGCTCGGCCCGCAAAAGTTTTCAGCCCTGGGAACAGGCGATTCAAAGGGCGGAAAAGTCTTCAGCGTATCGGGTGACACCCCGATTCCCGGAATATACGAACTGGAATTAGGCATGACACTGGAAGAATTCGCCGAACTTTTCGGAGACGGAGATACCAAGGCCGTTCAGGTGGGAGGAGCGTCCGGGTTCTGTGTTCCGAGAAAAAATTTCAAGGATACGATAATCGCTTTCGAAGGTATTCCCACCGGCGGTTCCATGATGCTGTTTAACAGTTCCAGATCGATGTATAACGTCCTGCATAATTACCTGGATTTTTTCTGCGAGGAATCCTGCGGACAGTGTACCCCCTGCCGGACCGGATGTCAGCAGCTTAAAAAGGGAATAGAGGCTGTAAAATCAAAAAGTAAAACGCCGGGCTACCTTGGACAACTGCAAAAAATGTCAAAAACAATGCAGATAGCGTGCAAGTGCGGTCTGGGACAATCGGTCCCAAACTCATTTAACTCAATAGTAGAAAATTTCAGGGAGGAAATTATATTCTAAGGGAGATAAAATATGCAAAACGTAACATTAAAGATCAATAACATGCAGGTTGAAGTTCCGTCCGGAACAACAATACTTGATGCCGCTAAAAGGTTAAAAATTAAAATACCGACATTGTGCCATCATGAAGACCTGTGCGTTGCCGGTAATTGCAGAATATGCGTTGTTGAGCAAAAAGGAGCGAGATTACTACAGGCCGCCTGTTCAACGCCTGTTACGGCGGATATGGTTATTTATACCGATTCTCCCAAAGTGAGAAAGGCCAGAAGGGACATTATCGACTTACTGCTCTCCGAGCATGCGGGGAATTGCACCACCTGTTATAAAAACGGAAACTGCGAATTGCAGGACATAGCGAAGGAATACGCGTCGCGGGAAAACCCGTACATGGACATCTCGGTTAAAAAACCCATTGATAAATCCTCTCCGGCAATACAGAAAGACGACAGTAAATGTATAAAATGTCAGAGATGCGTAAGGGCCTGTTCCGAATTGCAGGAGGTCAGCGCCCTGACCATGGCGCATAAGGGTGAAAACGCGGCCGTTGAAACATTTATGAATTTACCTTTAAACGATGTTGTATGTACCAACTGCGGACAATGTGTTACCCGGTGTCCCACCGGAGCCCTGACCGAAAGAAACTATGTAGAGGAGGTCTGGGAAGCTCTGGGAGATTTAAACAGGCATGTTGTGGTCCAGACCGCTCCTGCCGTAAGGGTCGGACTCGGCGAATACCTCGGCATTAAAGCCGGAAACAGTGTTACGGGCAAAATGGTGACGGCCCTGAAGAGACTGGGGTTCAACGCGGTATTTGACACTAATTTTACTGCCGACCTTACCATCATGGAAGAAGGCACTGAACTTTTAACAAGGCTTAAAGGCGCGCTGGTTGACAAAAAAAATGTGGGCCTGCCCATGTTTACATCGTGCTCCCCGGGATGGATAAAATACATCGAGCATGAATTTCCGGAACTTCTTGAGCACGTTTCAACCTGTAAATCACCCCAGCAGATGTTCGGCCCCCTGGCAAAAACCTATTACGCCCAAAAAGCCGGTATAAAGCCGGAAGACATGGTTGTTGTATCCGTAATGCCCTGCACGGCAAAAAAGTTTGAGGCGGATCGTCCTGAAATGTACGCCAGCGGGTACAAGGATGTTGATTACGTGCTTACTACAAGAGAACTGGGCATGATGATCACGCAGGCGGGAATAGAATTCAGCGATATAGAAGAATCAAAATGCGACAGTCTTTTGGGTGAGCATACCGGCGCGGCTGTAATATTCGGGGCCACGGGCGGAGTAATGGAAGCCGCCATCAGGACCGCTTACGAAATCGTCACAGGCAGGGAAGTACCTTTTGAAAAT
>JAFGOL010000090.1 GCA_016926495.1 Oligoflexia bacterium | reverse complement strand
CATGCTGGCAAGCAGGGGGCTGGCTTCCTATTATCTCAAGCATATTGATGTGTTAAGGCTGGATTTTTTTTACGGAAAACTGATGTTCTCGCTGGGGGTCGTTGCCCTTTTTGCGCTTTCTTTCCGCAGTATATTCGTATTGTTTATAGCCGTTTATTATATTCTGCTTTTTTACCTTGTGTATTCAAATATGCCGATTGGCAGGAAGTTTCTGTTTTTTTTGACGAATATCATTTTCATTCCGCTTGTTTTTTTAGTGTAGTATTTTAATTTTGTGTTTATAATGAACAAAAAAATGGTACGGAAAACAGGAGTAAATGAATGAATCTTGAAGCATCAAAAAACTGGGAAAAAATTAAAAAACTCTGCCACATAAAAAAGATCGAGATGATTGATCTGAAAACGCAGGATATTAACGGCAGGCTGCATCACCTCACCATCCCCGCGGAAGATTTTACCGAAGAAGTAATGAACGACGGGATTGCCTTTAACACCTCCAGCTTCGGATTTAATACCGCCGGTGACTATGATTTGGTACAGGTCCCTGACCTTGATACCGTTTTTCTGGATTCCTTCAGGGATAAACCCACCCTGAGCTTTTTTGTGGATATATATACGGCCAAAAAGAACAAGAAGCGCGCTGTTCAGGATTCGAGGTTTATAGCTCAGAAGGCGTCTGCGTACCTTAAAAAGGAGAATATAGCGGATTCGGCGCTCTTCTCGTCTGAAATTGAGTTTTATATATTTGAAAATGTAAAGTACGACGCCAGAAGAAGCTCCTCTTATTACTACCTTGAATCAAGCGAGAAACTTCACGCAAGCGCCTATCATGCCGTTAACCCCATGGACAGGTATGATGATTTCAGGGACAAGGCAACATGCATGATGCGTGATTTCGGAATAAGGACAAGGTACCATCATCACGAACTGGGCAAGAAGGGACAGCAGGAAATCGAATTTCTTTCGGAACCCCTGCTTGTTACCGCAGATCACGTTGTTACCGTGAAATACCTGCTTTTTAATATGGCCGACAAGGACAACCTTAACCTTACGTTCATGCCCAAGCCTATGTTCAATTCACCCGGCAGCGGATGGCATGTTCATTCTTCGCTGATAAAGGACAATGTTAATATTTTTTACGATCCCGATTCGGAAAATTCACTCAGCAGTCAGGCCAGATGGTATATAGGCGGCATACTGAAACACATGAGAAGCCTTTGCGCCCTGACGAATCCTTCCACCAATTCATACAAACGCCTTGTGCCCGGGTACGAGGCGCCTGTGGCCGTTTCCTACGGAAGGAATTCCATGCTGAACGCCATAAGGATACCCACATGCGTGGATTGCGACGAGCAGGCCAAGCTTGAAATACGGACACCGGACATGAGCTGTAACCCGTATCTTGCGCTTAGCGCCATACTTCTTGCCGGTATTGACGGTATTAAAAACAAGATTGAGCCCAAGGATGTTTCGGGCGATTCCATTGACAACGTGGAAAGGCTTTCAAACCTGAAGCGTGAGGTGGAACTTCTGCCGAGGTACCTGGACGACGCCCTTGATTCCCTTGAGATGGATTATGATTATCTTTTGCAGGGCGATGTTTTTACTCCAGAACTTATAGACTACTGGATAAAAATAAAAAGAAACGAGATCAGATCAATAGCAACAAGACCGCACCCGTTTGAATTTAAATTGTATTTCTGTTTCTGATATGTCCTGGGTAATTGAATATAATCTCGAAGGTAACACTGCGAAATTCGATATAAAAAACGGCATATCCACGATAGGCAGGGCAAAATGCGATCTTTGCGTTGACGATGTAAAAGTGTCCAGGCATCACTGCTCATTGTACCTGCATAACGGCGTGCTTTCGGTAATAGACAAAGCGTCTTCGAACGGTACTTTTGTTAACGGCAGAAGGGTTGACAAGTGGGAATTATCGGATCAGGATGAGATAATTATAGGTACCACCGTATTAAGGCTGGTACATTACTAGATTAAAAGGATTTTATTGTGTGGTTCGATATTAAACTTGCTTTTCGTTTTATTTTTTTCAGGCAGAAAGGGTTTTACAGGGTTGCCAGGTTTTTTACTATCGGGACCATAGCGGTCAGCGTCGGGGCCCTGCTGGTTTCGCTTTCCGCTTTCAGGGGATATATTAAGATCCTCTCCAAAAGATACCTCGATTCGTCCTCTCATATCATAGTTTCCGACCAGAACCTGGAAATAAATTCGCTCAAGGATGATGTTGTAAAATTTGCGCGCGGCACTATAAAGGACGCTAAATATTTCGGGTATCTTGAACTTATAGCAGCGTCTTCTTCAGGTCTCAGGGGAGTGGTTTTTGAGGTACTGGAGAAGGGAGCCTTTGATTCAGTTGTAAGAATAGAGGAATACATGAAAGAGGGAAAACCGGACTGTATTTATAAAAGTAACGGCGCCGTGATCATAGGTTCCGCCATATCGGATATCCTGTCCCTTAAGGTGGGCGATACCTTCAAGGTCTTGTATGCCGGAAGTAACAGCGGCAGGAGCGCCAGCGAGGTAACGGTATGCGGCATAGTAAATTTCGGCCTCTATGACCTGGATTCAAGATTTGCATACACATCCATAGACACCGCTTCGGTATTGTTTCCGAACGCGGATTTTCATTCTTCGCTGAAGGTAAGGCTTAAAAACGACAGCGATCTTGAAGATACTTTTCTGCTGTTAAGGGCCGGTTTCCTGCCCGGAGTCAGGATAAGAACGTGGAAAGATATAAATTTCAGCATGTTCGAGGCTGTAAAACTTGACAGGTTTGTCATCTTTTTTATTCTTTCAATACTTATCGCGGTTTCGGTTTTTAATATAATTACAACCCTTATATTGCTTACAAGGGAACTCAGGATCGATATTTCTGTATTGCAGGTAATGGGAATAGGTATCAAAAGGTTTTTAAGGATATTTTTTATAAAATCGCTGATGCTTGGGGTAACCGGTTACGCCGCGGGCCTTGTTTTGTGGGGGCTTGTTGTTTTTATTGTCGGGCGGTGGGGGGTTGTCGTGTTGCCCGAGGACGTTTACCTGGTATCTAAAATACCGGTTGAAAGCGGTTGGGGCGAGCTTTTTCTTGTTTTATTCGTCGTGGTGTTTTTTGTTTGCGTAAGTTCTTTATTTCCGCTTTTCAGCCTGCTTAAAAAGCTGAAAAGGGAAGGGGTGGTTTATGGTATTAAAGGTTACGGGGCTTGAAAAATCCTATCGGCAGGGAGACGGTTCTATTCTCCCTGTACTTAAAGGAATTGATTTCAGTCTTGAAAAAGGCGGGCAGGTCGCGGTTATGGGAGAATCCGGTTCAGGCAAGACGACCCTGTTAAACTGCTTTACGGGCCTTGATAATTTTAACTCCGGAAGCGTATACATTTCGGGAACCGATATAGGGCTTCTTAACGACAGGAAACTGTCCAGATTCAGAAATAAAAACCTCGGATTTGTGTTTCAGTTTCATTACCTGCTTAAGGATTTTACCGTTAAGGAAAACGTGATGATGCCCTGCCTGATTGACGGGCAATCGCAAAGAGAGGCTGAAGAAAAGGCCGTTAAAATAATATCAAAACTCAGGCTTTCGCACAGGATGAACTACGCGCCTTCGCAGCTTTCGGGGGGAGAGCAGCAAAGGGTAGCCATTGCAAGGTCCATAGTGATGAACCCTCTGTTACTCGCCATGGATGAGCCCACCGGTAATCTTGACGAGTGGCTCGCGAACGAAAGCATGAACTATATAGTCAGCATTTGCCGGGAAGGAGGGATCAGTCTTGTGATTGCCACACATAACAGGAATATAGCCCGCAAGATGGACAGTATATATTTTCTCAAGGACGGAAGGCTTCAAAAGGATTCCGGTTGAATGAACGTGTAATTGCTGGTAAAGAGGGAAACAGAGGTTGTATCAATGATAAAAAAGGATAAATTATACAATGTTGTAAGCACGTTATGCTCCGAGGAATCTTATTCGGAGGTCGCGTTCCGAAACAGGTTTGATAAACAGATGCCTTCTGTTGAAGAACTGGGAAAGGCCGTGGAGCTTTTGAGGAGCGTTCTTTTTCCAGGTTATTTCGGCAGTGCTGATTTTACGCCTGTTAACCAGCATTATTTTATAGGTTCAAATCTTAACAAGGTTGTTGAAATACTTAACGAACAGATCAAGAGGGGGTATTGTTTTATATGCCCGGAAGACAAAAAGGATTGTGATAAATGTGATAAAAAATCAAAGGATATTGTTGAGCAGTTTCTTGAAATACTTCCGTCCTTGAGGCACCTGCTTGTTACTGACGCGATAGCCGCGTATGAAGGCGACCCCGCTGCTCACAGTCCGAGTGAGGCTGTGTTTTGCTATCCCAGCCTGAGGGCAATGATAAATCACAGGATCGCCCACGAACTTTATAAGCTCGCCGTGCCGCTGATACCGAGAATTATTTCCGAATGTGCTCATTCCGAAACAGGCATAGACATACATCCGGGCGCACAGATAGGAGAAAGTTTTTTTATGGATCACGGTACGGGTATAGTTATAGGCGAAACCAGTGTTATAGGTAAAAACGTAAGGCTGTACCAGGGTGTAACCCTCGGCGCCAAAAGCTTCCCGCTGGACAGCGACGGCAATCCCATTAAGGGTGTGCCAAGGCATCCCCTGATTGAGGATGATGTTATTATATATTCGGGCGCTACAATACTTGGAAGGATAACAATAGGAAAAGGCTCTGTAATCGGCGGTAATGTGTGGCTTACCGAGTCCGTTCCGCCGGACACCAGGGTAATACTCGGTGAAAAATGTATAATTAGAAAGCCCGAGGGCGAGTAAGTAATGACGGATAGCATAATTGTTTATGTTACCGTGCCTGATCAAAAAACAGCTGAAATAATCGCCGTTAGCCTGCTTGAAGAAAAACTATGTGCCTGCGTGAATATGCTCTCAGGTGTAAAGTCCCTGTTCTGGTGGGATAATAAAATAGATAATGCCGAAGAACTGCTGCTCATGATAAAAACAAGGCAGGATCTTTTTGAAAAATTACAGGCCAGGGTCAAAAAACTCCATCCTTACGATGTCCCTGAAATCATTGCGGTTCCAATCGTGAGCGGCAATAAGGACTATCTTGACTGGCTGAATAACTCGGTATCCTGAGTCTTAATCCACAAAATTCCATGCCTGCAAGTGTTTGATGCCGTTTTTGTTATTAAATACCACATCATCCATGGATATAACTGTTTTTTCATAGTGGTCGTTTATTATTTCAAGATTTCCGAATTCTCTGTCCATGGTGGCTTGATCCGGCAGCAGATAAGCGACCTGAATATATTTTTTTTCTGAGTTTTTTTCCGCGATAAAATCAATTTCTTTATTCTCAACCTTACCCGTGT
>JAFGOL010000089.1 GCA_016926495.1 Oligoflexia bacterium | reverse complement strand
GCCCGTACGAAACCGCTACCGAACTCGCGTTTTGCTCGCTGGACAAAACAACCATCCCGCAAACGCGCGCGGCCTCGTCAAGCAGGGGAGAGCCGCTGAATCCTTTTTTCAAATATACCGGAAGCCTGTATACACCCCTGAGCTCCGTCTTTTGGGCATAATCGCTTTTAATGATAAGAGGCGTATCCCTGTAAAAACCCGCTACAAAATAAGGAGGCCGGCATTTTTCCGCTATTAAAAATTCCCTTTGTCCGTCGGCGGGCGCTTCCAGTAAAAGTATGTCATTAAGCTCGCTGTAGCCAATAACCGAAACATCGTATTTTCTATTGCCGGAGCCGGTTACGAATACTTTGTCCGCTTCCAAGAGCCTGGAATTCAAAAAATGAAAGCTGGTAAACAGCACGTTACCGCTTGTAAATCCGCTTGCCTTTGATATTATCTTTCCATCCCTGTCCGCGAGTTCAAGCAGGTAGACCCCTTCCATTTGCTGCGGAAGCGCAATAACGGAACTTGTTAATAATAACAGGAATATCAGGGTTCTCATGCTTATCTTATCGGAAAATGTGCTTGTTATCTTCAGCAAAAAGGGATAAAAGCCATAGTTATGGCGTGGGAATACTCGGAAAAAACAAAGCAATTATTTATGGACGCGATCGCCCATAAAAAAGAGAGTCATATAGGGGAAATTGAAAATCCTGACGGGGAAGGCTTTCACGGCTCCCTTGTGTGCGGGGACGCCATTAAGCTTACCTTTTCAGTCAAAAAGGATGAAAATAACCCGGAGAATGACGTTATAACTGCCGTCAGGTATTTAACATTCGGCTGTACATCCGCCATTGCGGCAAGTGAAGCCCTGTGTATTATTATCGAATCAAAAAAATTAACACCCCTTAAGGCCCTGTCCCTGACAAAAGAGGATATTGTTGATTTCCTCAACGGGTTGCCGACCCAGAAAATTCACTGTTCCATTATGGGGATTGAGGCCCTGCACTCTGCCATAGCAAACTGGGCCAAAAAACGGGGGCTTGACCCGGCACAATACGGATTGAAAATATCCGGTAATTCCAATGAAGAAGAAGCGTCCCGGGACAAAAAAATAGTATGCCGTTGCATGAATTTAAGCAGGGGATACCTGGTTGAGCAGATAAGGGACCTTAACCTGAAATCAGTTGAAGAAGTTGTCAGTATTCTGAAAGTCGGCAGTGTTTGCGGTTCCTGCATTGACGAGGAAGGCGGGATCAGGGATCTTTTAAAGGAAGTTCATGATGTAACTACCGATAATTATGAGGATTCCCAGGAAAAAACCCCCTATCAGCTAAGCAAGCAGATTGAAAAGGTCCTGCAGCAGGATATTATTCCGGTACTGAAAAGGGACGGCGGAAACCTTGAAATAATAGATATCAGGAATACAAAGCTCTATTTTACGCTTAAAGGCACATGTAAATCATGTTCCGCGGCTACAAATACTGTAGAGTACACCATACAGCAAACTCTCAGGGACAAGGTAGACCCCAAGATAGAAGCCATAAGAGTTGATTAACGGTATTCTAAATGAAGGATCTTTACTACCTCGACTATAACGCCACAACACCGGTTGATGACAGGGTACTGGACGACATGCTTCCATATCTTAAGGAGAATTTCCAGAATCCCAGCAGCAGCTACGCCAGCGCAATGACCATAATGCAGGAAGTTGAGACTGCCAGAAAAAGCATTGCCTCTGCGACAGGCGCTTCGTCACATGATGAAATAATTTTTACAGGCTCGGCAACGGAAAGCATTAACCACGCAATAAGGGGAACGCTGAAGGCCTATCCGAAAAAAAATCATATAATTACCTCCGCGGTTGAGCATCCGGCGGTACTGGAGACCTGCCAGGATATAAAAAGGGACGGGTATAAATTATCAGTCATAGACGTAAACTCAAAAGGCGAACTGGATATTGAGGAATTAAAGGCAGCGGTAACACCCGAAACAGCTATAATAAGCATCATGCACGCCAACAACGAGACAGGAGTTGTTTTTGACATAGGAAAAATCGCAAAATCGGCAAAGGACATTAACAGTAACGTGGTATTTCATACGGATGCAACGCAGGCATTCGGCAAGCTGCCCATAAAGATGAATGACGGAAATTTTAAATACATTGATTTACTGTCCATGAGCGGCCATAAAATATACGCCCCAAAAGGCATAGGGATTTTGTACTCAAGAAAAGGATCAAGGCTGAGAAAGTTTATTACCGGAGGACACCAGGAATTCAACAAGAGGGCGGGCACTACGAACGTGCCTTTTATTATCGCTCTGGCAAAAGCGTTTGAACTTATAGGCGAAGACCTGCAATCAGGCAAATCAAAAAAAATCGCCGGATTAAGGGATTATCTTGAAGCAGAGCTTAAAAAAAGAATACCTTACATGAGGATCAACGGAGAGGGCGCGGAAAGGCTTTCGAACACAAGCAATATGTCGTTTGACTGTATAGAGGGCGAGTCCATTCTGTTTGAGCTTGACCGTAACAACATATGCGTTTCATCAGGTTCGGCGTGCACGTCAGGCTCGCTGGAACCGAGCCATGTACTGAGGGCAATGAACGTGCCCCTGACTTCGGCCCACAGCAGCATAAGGGTCAGCCTGGGCAGGTTCACAAAAAAAGACGACGTCGATCATTTTATAAGCACTTTGCCCGGCATAGTCGAGGCCCTGAGGAACATATCTCCGTTCTGGGACAGGAAAAACAATAAGCCCGATGAAAAGGCGCTTAAATACGTTATGCCGTGAATCAATAACTAGAAAAATATTCATGCATACACCCGCCTTACATCGTCTGCTTAATAAATATACCGGAATAATCCCGAAAAAGCTTAAAGCATATACCCGCTATCCTTGTTGATAATTTGAATTTTGAAAATCAATTTCTGGGAACCTACACAGGCATTATGACCCACAATGACCAATTTTTAAAATTAACGTTTAAGGAATCCTTTAAGCTTGAGCTTGCTGATTTTGAAAAATATGTATTTCACTTTTCCTCTAAGGGATTATCAGGCTCTTATGCCTCGTCAGGCGGCATATGGGCACCTGGTATTGATCCTGACAATGAAGCATTAAGTATAATCCTTTTTAATTCTCACAAACACTCAAACCCTGTTAATCCAATTGAATACTTTGCGTTTAAACTGCCATTAATGGAAAAAGGTACAAGCCAGATCGTTGATCTGTATGGTATTGACCAGAACTTTGAATGGGTAAGGCTTGGGCAGATAGAATTGAAACGGAAATAAAATTAGCTGTTCAGTTTATTCACAAAATATGCTAAAAGCGCATTACACGTTACACGGTGCGCCCTGGATGGTGGAATTGGCAGACACGCTTCAAAATACGATGTAATAAACAATGTGATTATGAACATAAATATATTATAATGGACGTTATGAACAAAAAATCAATTATTAAAACCTGTTTCACTTTAAAAAATGAAATCAGAAAAGAATACAAGGCTGAAATTTTAGGATTATTCGGCTCCTACGCAAGAGGAGAGGAATCCCATAAGAGCGACATTGATTTTTTAGTTGATTTTTACGGCAGCGCCAGTCTGTTTGATTTGGTCGGCCTTAAGGATTTTTTAAAAAGTAAATTTAAAAGAAAAATCGATATTGTAACTTTAAATTCCCTGCGGCCTGAATTAAAAGACAATATATTTAAACAACTTATAAAAATATGAGAGATTACAACTTATATATAAAAGATATTATCAACTCTGTAGATTCAATAAACAGTTTTATTGCCGGCATGGATTTTCATGATTTTATAAATGACGACAAAACTTTTTCAGCCGTTATCAGAAAACTGGAAATTATAGGCGAGGCTTCAAAAAAAATCCCCGCTCACATTAAGAAAAAAATTGATAACATCCCGTGGAAAAAGGTGGCAGGGATGAGAGACGTGCTAATTCATGATTATTTCGGCGTTGACGATAAATTGGTTTGGGAAACAATAAAAAACGATCTTAATATCTTGATAAGCGAACTTAAAAAACTGAATAATAATAAATGAGTACTGAACGGGCAGATAGAATTGAAACGGGAATATAATTAGCTGTTCAGTTTATTTGCAAAATATGCTAAAAGCGCATTACACGTTACACGGTGCGGCCTGGATGGTGGAATTGGCAGACACGCTAGGTTCAGGGTCTAGTGAGAAATCGTGGGGGTTCGAGTCCCCCTCCAGGCACCAGCGTTAAATATACTCTCGTTAACTCTTGAAGTTATTCAAATTGCAACGCTTCCACAATATCCAACATAGAACCATGCCCCTGTTAAAATAAGCGACCGATAATTAACAAGACCCTGAATATTACCAAGCATTTTATATACCATTAGTGTAGGTTCAGGGTCTGGTGGAAAACCGTGGGGGTTCGAGTCCACGCAATACTGTGCAAAAACCATTATAAATATCTTGCACAGTATTGCGTGGTAAATTATAATATCCATACAATGATCTCTTTTGACATAAGTAATGAAACTATAAAGAAATTAAAATATATTAATGAGTTAGCAGTCGAAAAGAAGACTCTCATTAATTCCCTGGACACATCTTGCAGGGAAGCAATCGGACGGTACGCCAGGATCAGTTCCATAGGAGCATCAACAAGAATTGAAAACGCAATATTAACGGATACGGAAATAGACTGGGTCGATGAAACATTAAAAAAAGATTCCAGACCTACTGCGTATAAAAAAGAGCAACAATTTATCATCAATAAACTATCCAGGGAAAAAAAAAGAAGCATAGAGGAGGTTGTAGGTTACAGGGACCTCTTGCTTATTATTTACGAACAGTACATGGATTTGTATCCGTTAAGCGAAGCCGCGCTAAAAGGTTTTCACAGGGAGCTTTTAAAATACTATCCTGGCGCGGAATACCATTTGGGGAACTACAAAAAAGTATCCAACACCGTTATAGAAAAAATCAAGGGAACCAAAACCGTTACGGAAGTTTTAAAAACCGCTGAACCCGGGGCGGTTACTGAAACGGCCATGCACGATCTGCTTGAGTGGTATAACAAAACTATAACTTCCTATACATGGGCTATCGCTGTCTCTGTTGAATTTGTATTCAGGTTTTTGGCGATACATCCGTTTCAGGACGGTAACGGACGCCTGGGAAGGGCATTGTTTACACTGGCGCTACTACAATCAGACGATGCTGGATTAAAATATACGGCCCCGTACCTTTGTATTGACAGGCAAATAGAAAAACACAAGGCGGAGTACTATTTAACATTACGCAAATGTTCGGACGGAAAATTTGTAAGCTCCCCCGCTAAATATAACTATGAACCGTTCTTTAATTTTATGTTGAAAATGGTTAAACTATCTTTGGAAAATGATATTGATTATTACATTAACCGCTACGAATCCTACCTATCGCTCTCCGATGCCGCGCAAAAAGTTTTAAAATGCTTTAAAGAATACCCGGAATTAAGATTACAGGTAAAAAATATTACTGAATTGACAAACATCCCTAAAAGGACCGTTAATCACTCAATTAACACCCTGTTGGGAAAAAAATTTATACAAAAAACCGGCTCAGGACCTTCGGTTAAATACCAGTTAATCTTTTAATCTTCCCTAACTTGTTCTTCAATTACTAAAGGATTTACACGTATCACTGATCCTTTTCTGATATTCAGACGCCTTTTTTGCATTGCCTTTTAAATCGTAAAGTTGTTTTTTTACTTTAAAAAGATTGCTCAGTTCGTCTTTAAAATAATTACAGATGACTCCCTCTTTTAATAGTCCCAAAACAAAGCTAATCCTTTTATCCAATACGTTATCTGCTTGAAGTGCTATATACAAATCAACAAATCTGGCATTTGTCTTTCTCATTAACTTCAGCAAGTTTTATTCCATGTTCATACCGATCTTTAGCATCCTGATCTCTTTTAAGTTTAACAAGAGAATCAATTAACCGGGCATAAACATAGGAATAATGAACAACATAGAAAGGCAATTAACCGCCTTAAAGGGCAGACTTGATAAATTATATAACACTCTGGAAACCGGAAAACTGGAGATTGACGATATAGCCCCAAGGATAAAGGATTTAAAAAGCCAGATACAGGTATTGGAATACAACAAGCATGAAATATTGGACGAAACAAGCAACCCCTTTTCCACGCACTTTGATTTAAGCACTATAAAGGGCTATGTTGAGGACTTGTCAGCCCTGCTTAGGAATAGCTCCATAATAGAGCAAAAGACATTCTTAAAATCATTTATTAAGCGGATAACTGTCAACCAGCCGGAAGTTAAGATTGACTACACATTGCCTCTGGTAGCGGAAAAGCGGGGAAGCAGGAATTTTGAGGTTCTGCCTATTGTACGATCTGGTACAAACTATCGTGTATTTTCGCCGTGTAATTTCCTGCATATTCCCAAAAAGTTTTATTGAACTTTGCACAATTTATTAATATAGAGCCAGTTGCAAAATTCCAGAAATGATGTGAATTAATAAGCGATAGTATTATTATAAAAAAAGCGAGACTTTCACTCCTTTTGGT
>JAFGOL010000088.1 GCA_016926495.1 Oligoflexia bacterium | reverse complement strand
TTTGTTCAGTACTTCAGGTTTCGCATTACCCTATGACGTATGCACCAGGCCAGGGCAATTGGTTACCGTTTCCCTGGACAAAATACCCTGTTTACGCGGTTTGAAATTTGCCGCAGTGTCACCAGACATAAATAAAGACATCAGTAAACTGCCCGGAGATGTTCCGGATTCAATTAAGGATAACGCAATATACAGTGTCAGGCTGAAATCGTACGTAAAAAAACCGGCAATAGCCGGGGTTTACGTTTCCATAGAAGATTTCGATGATGAGATAACACTTGTTAAATACAATCCGAGAGAAAACGTTCTTGTATTCAGGGCTGAAAAAAACGAGGGCGTTGCGCACGATATATCAATCCTTGTTGTGAATAACAAAAATAAACCTCTATCTATTACAAAACTGTTTGACGGCATAGAAGTCAGAAATAATTTATCGGATTGCAATGAATAACAAATAGTTATTAAAGCAGGGCTTTAAGTAAAGCCCTGCTTTTTCGCCAACCAGGCGCCGGTTCTTAATTACATGTTGCCTTTTTAAACAGCAGTTGCTAATATGGTCATATATGTGGACATTAAAATTATCAAAACAGGCTTCGGCTTTTTACAATAAACTTCAGGGAAAACACAAAATGCAAATGGAAAAGGCATTTACAATTTTAAGCACAGACCCTAAGGCGGGAAAAATATTAAAAGGAGACCTTGCAAATTACTGGTCATACAGAGTAGGTATTTACAGAATAATCTATACTATTAAAGATAATGAAGTAATAATTGAAATACTAAGAATAGATCATAGAAAACAGATTTATGAAAAAATGCGGAGGTAGCCATGGCAAAAATACTTTCAATATCAAAGGCAAAACAAAAACTGCTTGAACTTGCAAGGATGAACGAAGAACTGGGTGAGAGCTTTATATTATTGAAAGATTCTAATCCTGTAAGCGTATTACTTCCGTTTGACGAATATGAATCAATAATGGAAACTCTGGATATTTTAGAGCAGGACCCGCAAATTTTATCCAGGCTGAAAAAAGCGGAAAAAGAAATTGCCTCTGGAAAATATACTATTTGGAAAGCTCCTGACAAAAAGCAAAAGGCCGCCTGACTCCTTTATTATAAAATCCTGAATATTACGCCGCCGTAGATGCCGATGCGTTTTGCCTTGTTCCGGCGGACCAGTTCGTTGTCGTAGCCGTCATTCTTGTCAAAAAAGAAATTCGCCGAAGCGCCCCCGAAAACGTACATAAAATCCAGGACACGAAAGCTTGGGTAGAGCCTGAGGGAAAGCATTTTGCCCCCGTCACTATGCTGATAACCGACCCATGAAAAAAGGCCATCAAAATTGATGAATGTTCTGTAAAATCCGAACCTGAAACCCGCGCCCGCCCCTTTATTAAAAAATGATTTTGTAAAACTCAGGTTAGCGATCACGTATACATTTTCAAATCCCCCGCTAACAGTAATGTTGTTGAATAACAGCTCATCAAGGCTGTAACCCGCAAGAAGATTTCCGTAAAAATCGCTTTCAGGCCTTGAATCCGATATCCCGCCCCTTACGACATTGGCCTCTGCTTTAATCCGGGAAAAATCATTAAAAGCCACAAATACAGGAACACCTGTTATTTTCTTATCAGCCTTATACAAATTCCTGTTTTTCCTTAATACCAGTGAATATGAGTCCGGAGCCAGGGCCATTGTCAGGTTTTTATTGCCGGCCTTTTTAATTTCCGCCACCAGTTCATCACTGCTGTTGCGTATAAACACCGTGCCGGAAATATCTTTTGAGATTGTAAGCTTCGCCCCGCTTTCACGCAGGTCCGTAATGACCATGTTTCCGGTGCCGTTCAGGGCAATCTCGTATGAAGGGTGCTGGGCTCCGTGCAGGGTGGCCTGCGTACTGTTCAGCGTTTCATCGTAGGCATAGTTATAGGCCTCGTTCAATGTAACCCTGCCGTCATTGCTCTGGTCTGCGGCGCCCCTGAGGCCCGAAGCCAGGTAAAAGGAAAAAAACGAGCCCTTGATTTCATCCGATTCCTGTGAGCCCTCATCAAAGGAACTTGAGGTCAGGATTGCGTGGCCATGGAGCCTTGATGACTGATCAAGTAAAAACGGGGAATGTTTTTTCCTCCCTTTATCCTTGTAATAGTGCCCGAAGCGCAGGAATCAAGTATTAAAACACTTACGTCCGAAAACGATTTCTTCACAAGGTTTTTAAGGCTGGAATAAGGGATCTTATCCCCGCCGAGCAGCAAACCTTCATTATCCGCATGGCCCGAGTAATAAAAGAAAAGCTCGCTTCTTACATGTTTATTCGTGATCCCGCTGATTCTTTTCCTTAACATGCCCAGAGTTTTTAAAAATACGGATTTATCCGGTTCAATTAAAAGAAATGTGTCTTCACTGCTGACGCCTCCGTATTCATTAAGTACATCGGCAATGGTTTTAGCGTCGGAATTAGCGTATTTAAGCCTGACCCTTGCGGGTCCTCCGTCGTTTCTGCCGACAACAAACGCCAGCCTCCTGATCCGCCGATCTCCTGACGCGGACGCGGCAATCACATTACCCGTCCACAATACAAAAATGATTAAACCCATAATCTTAATCTTCATATAATCACCTATTTTACGAGATTAAATTCGGCCCGGTAAAACCCGCTCAATGTATTATTTACTTTTCCGGATCCATCAATTACATCCGCCGCCTTAAACCTGTCGTTTGACAAAACAAAGTAAAACTTTTCATAACCGGCCGCGTCATCAAGCTCAACGGCGTCGGGCAGGGCCGTTTCTCCGCCCTGCAGCAGCGGTACAGACCCGTTATTTTTTCCCGCCAGGTGATACGTGACCTGGTTGTTGCCGTCTATTGAAAAAATAATTCCGTACCTGTAACCAAGGGCAAAATAACTTACCTGGATCACGTCCCCGCTTTTTACCCTGTCTCCGTTATTGAGCTTTATTGCCTGAAGCTCCTGCTTTTTATAAATATTGATGTAAGGCGCAATGCCTTTTAACGTTGTAGCGTTATCCCGGCTATAATAATTAACAACGGGCAAAACAAGCAACACGACAAGGGCAAGGCCGGCTGCCGCGACAAGCTGCGGCTTTAGGGAAAATAAATTTAAGAGCCTGTTGAAAAGCCGCGCGTTACGGTATTTTTCTATTATGTCCCCAACCATCAAATCAGGTTTGTACCTTTCAAGTATTTCGGTATCGGACTTTTGTATTTCATCAATCCGTTCATTGTCCGCGGCGGATAAATCCCTTTCAGTCATGTTACTGTTATTTTCATTAAGAGCTATCCTTTCCAGTATCCATTCAGGAGTTTTATTCTTCATTTCAAAACCTCCGTAAATTCCCTGATCCTGTTTTTAAGGCAGGCTATTCTTTTCCTTACGCCTGAAACGGACAGGCCCACCTCCCTCGCCGCTTCTTCAAGGGTCATACCGTCTATAAACAGCAAGGTGGCTATTTCAGCCGTTGACTGCTTTTCACTGCTGAAAATCTTTAATACCAAATCCCTGTTTTCAAAATTATCTTCAACTGAAAAAACATCCGTAAAGACCGGTTCGTCCCTGAGCTTCCGTTCCGCCATCCTTTCCCTGCGGAGCATGTTTATACATATATTGGTGGCGATCCTGAACAGCAATGATGACGGATAGGTATTTTTAAGCTTATGCCGGTTCCGGATCAGGCTCACAAAGGTGTCCTGCATGGCGTCCACAGCCTTTTCCTCGCTGTTTAAAAGGTACCTGCACCTTCTTAAAACCATGGGACCGTATTTTCTGTAATATGCTTCAATGTCCATGCTTTCTTAAGCTCCGTTTATTTACCGTATATCTTCCATATCTATTAATTCTGTGCCTATCCAGTCTGCTATAACTTCAAGATCTTCGCCTTCCTCCCAGATACCTGTCACATATACGCCATCGCTTTTTCTTACTGCCCCGAAAAAGAGCCTGCCATCCGAAAGAAATTCCATCCTGTTAACTTCATATTTTGTACCGAATTTCGTATTGTAAACCGGGCAGGTATGAGTGGTTATCTCGCAACGCATAACAACACTGTCACCTGAAGTGTCTTCTCCCGCAAGATAATAGTAACTATCATCAGAGGCAACAGCAGTTATTGTATCAAACCCGGTCAATTCATGGGAAGACACGGTGTTCGTGGCTGAATTATAAAGTTCAAATACCAATTTTTTGTCTTTTTCAATCGCAATTGTTCTTGTTGTCCCGAAATTAGCGATATAGCTGCTGCCCATAGACATTGTGCGACCGTTATTTGATAACGTTCCATTAACATCACTAATTGAATAGCTCGTACCGGAAACATCCACGAGTTTAATGCCTGAACAATTGTTTTTATCGCACATATAGAAATTACCGTCCGCAGCCTTCCAAAAACCCCTCGCGGTAGAATAATTATCAATA
>JAFGOL010000087.1 GCA_016926495.1 Oligoflexia bacterium | reverse complement strand
TTGCCGATATTACCGATACCTATAAGGATCATATTTTGAGATTCCGAAGTATTAAAAAAACTGTCTATACAGTAAATAAGCTTGGCAACGTTATATCCGTAACGGGGATTACCGCTATACCTCATATGCATAAGGTCCCTTCTTACCTGTGCCGCAGTACCACCTGACAATTCAGCAAGTTGATGTGAAAACACGTTTTCATTGTTTTCCTCCTTCAGGGTTTTTAAAAGCCTGCGGTAGACGGCTAAACGACCTATTGTCTTTTCCGGCATCATAATAAAACTCCAAACCATGTGATTTGTTTCACATTGTGATTATTTTCACATTGAGTATTAGCATTTTTGCCGGGCCATTGTCAATAACTATGTGATTTTTTTCACAAGCTTTACCTGTAAAGGCTAAAACAATAGTGTAACCACCTGATATTTAACAGAATTAAAGGTAAAAACAATTTGCTTCGTCTGAAATTACTAATAAACCGCGTCCACCTTCATTTATGGTACCCCTCGCCCTTTATTATTGTAAAAGCCCTGTATAACTGCTCTGCCGTTAACACCCTTACCAGTTCGTGAGGCAAAGTCATTTTGCCGAAATTAAGGGAATAATCGGCTTTTTCCAGTATATACCCGGGATAACCCCACGAAGTACCCACAACAACCGACAGGATCCCTTCAGTGTTTTCAACCAGTTTCGCAAATCCGGAACTTGTAACGGAATTTGCGCTTTCACTGAATATCATTATCCTGCTGCCTTTTATCGCCTGCAAAAACTTTTCCCTTACGGATTCCATGTATTGAGGCTCGTCTTTTTTAATCCTAATTTCCTTAACTTCAGTTTTTACGTATCGTTTAAGCCTTGACAGATATTCTTCAAAAAGAATTTCAGCCTCTTTGAATTTAAATTTACCGAAATTGATAAAAAGTATCTTACTCAGCATCTTTCCACAACATGTCCATAGCGTCAGCCCAGAGTTCTTCAAGCATGTACCTGTCGCGGGTGATGTCATTAAATATATGCATCATCACATCGCCGTAATCAAGAACGATCCAACTGGCGTCGGGGTAACCCTCCATCCTCAGGGAAAATATGCCGGCTTTTTTCATGAGGGTCTCGTCAATATTGTCCACAATAGCCCTGACGTGCCTGTCATTATTTCCGCTGCATATTAAAAAATAATCCACGATATCCGACGTATCGGACACGTTGAAAAGCTTGACGTTTATTGCCAGTTTTTCAGCTGCGGCCTTTGCAGCTAATACGGCTGTTTTTTCGGAATCATATCGCATCCCGGCTCCCTGAATAAAGCTTGTTCTTTCTTATGTAATCAAAAACTTCCTTTTCAAGATATTCATAAACACGCTTTTGATCAAGGCTGAAATTTTTTCTTATATCGGTTGATGAAATTGAATTATTGTAACCGGAAAAATAATAAATCAACTTCCCGGCCTGGCTATTAACATATAAATCATCAGATATTTTCCTGGTCCTTCCGGGGATTTTTACAGCTTCGCAGCCTGATCCGCGGCCAAACACCACAAGATTTGTCAATTCCAGTAACCGCTCATGATCTTTCCATTTATTTATTGTCACAAAAGAATCATAACCCATTACAAAATATATCCGGCCTTTAAAATTCCTGCTGAAATACTCAACAGTATCAATGCTGAAGCTGGTCCCGCCTTTTTTAACTTCATAGTCTGACACCATGTATTCAGTGCCTGTAAACATTATTTTGAGCATTTCCAGCCTGTGCAGGGCTGAAATGTCACAAGGCCCTTTTAGAGGCTGAATACAACAGGGGACTATTATTATTTTCCGGGCCTTTATTACTGTGTTTACCTTATCCAGAAGTTCCCGGTGCGCCCTGTGCGGGGGGTTGAAAGAACCGCCGAAAATAACAAGCCTTTCAGACATTGACTTCACCCAGAATAAAAACGGTTTTTTTCAGAAGTTCGTCCATGTTATGGCCGGTTACCGCCGAAACCGCCACATAATCGTAATTATTGTCACGCATGTATTTTTCAACATTATACAGTGTATCAATATCAGCCACATCTGTTTTGTTAAGAACGTAAAACATTCTTTTTCCGGATAGTTCACCGGAAAAATTCGCAAGTTCACTGTTAATTGTTTTTATGTTCGCAACAGGATCTACCTGCTCCGGTGAAAGATCCACGATATGGAGCAGTACCCTGGTCCTTTCTATATGTTTTAAAAACCTGATGCCAAGTCCGGAACCCTGGTGGGCGTTTTCTATCAATCCGGGTATATCCGCAACAACAAAACTCACATTGTCATATTTAACAACACCCAGGTTGGGGACCAGAGTTGTAAAAGGGTAATCCGCGATTTTGGGACGGGCTGAGCTTATCCTTGAAATTATCGTGGATTTACCGGCATTCGGTAACCCGACAAGTCCCGCGTCGGCGAGCAGTTTAAGTTCAATGCCGACCCGCATGCCTTCCGTTTTTTCCCCGCTTTCCGCGAACGTCGGACTCTGCCTTGACGCTGTACAGAATTTAGCGTTACCTTTTCCGCCCCTGCCGCCTGAAAGTACAATAACATCCATCCCGGCACGATTGAGATCCGCGATAACCTCACCGCTTTCGGTTTTTTTTATAACGGTGCCCGGGGGCACGCTTATAACAAGGTCAGCGCCGTCAGCGCCCGTCATGTCCTGTCCCTTTCCGTTAGCGCCGTTGGGAGCAATATATTTATCCTTAAATTTAAAATCAATCAGCGTGTTTCTGCTGCCCGATGATCTGAAGACTATGTTGCCGCCCTTTCCACCGTCGCCGCCGTCAGGCCCTCCCTTCGGATTGTGGCGCGTACGCGAAAAGCTCACGCATCCATTACCGCCGTCTCCGGCTTTAATGAAAATAACAGCTTCGTCTATAAACTTCATTCTTAAAAAAGATCGGTAGTAATCAGGCTCCTGCGGGAAGTATGGAAACTTTGCTTTTTCTCTGTTTACCGAAATACTCGTAACTTACGCTACCGTCAATCAGTGCAAATAAAGTGTGATCCCTGCCCATACCGACATTATTGCCCGCATGCACCCTTGTGCCTCTCTGCCTTACCAGGATATTGCCTGCTTTCACCGGGGAGCCAGCGTATATCTTAATGCCCAAACGCTTTCCCGCTGTATCTCTACCGTTTCTAGAACTGCCGCCGGATTTTTTATGAGCCATTACTTTTTACCCTCCGCTTTCCATACCTTATCGCCACATGATATGTTCCTGACTTTCAGCATCGTAAGCTGCTGCCTGTGGCCCTTTTTCCTCATGTATCTTTTTCTGCGCTTGAATTTAAAAACCATTACCTTTTTGGATTTTGCCTGCGCGATAAGCTCGCATTCAACCCTGGCGCCCTCTATAACAGGTCTGCCGATCATGGGTTCCGAGCCTTCCTCTGATATAAGCAACACTTCTTCAAGATTGACCTTTTGACCGTCAGCCGAAAGCTTTTCAACGGTAAACTTATCGCCCGGTTTAACCCTGTACTGTTTTCCGCCTGTCCTTACTACCGCATACATAATTATTACCTCAATATATTTTAAGCAATTGGTGGAGCATAACGGACTTGAACCGTTGGCCCCTTCGCTGCCAGCGAAGTGCTCTACCAACTGAGCTAATGCCCCCTTTAAATTACGCCACGTTTTAACACGGTTTTTTGAATATTGTAAAGTTTTTTTAGCATATTTAACCCAAATCCCGCAAACAATGCGGAAAATACCTGAAAAACAATATTCAGTCACCGGCATAATTTATTTTAAAAATTTTTTCT